>JAHEAM010000367.1 GCA_024642765.1 Planctomycetaceae bacterium | reverse complement strand
GCGCGAGGGTGTTTTGTACTGGAACAGAGCATTCGAGCAAGTCGGCATCGTGAATGCAATCGAAGTTCGCCAACAAGACAAACAGACCGGCGAGCACATGAATAAAGACCCGGAGGACGTACGCTACAATTTCGTGCGTTGGCTCAATAATAATATCAGCACAGCGATCGGACCGAGCCGAGTCAATCCGATGACAGGCGAAATCTTGGATGCCGACATTGTGTTGACAGACGGCTGGATTCGCGCTTTCGAAGAGCAATTCGAAAACGTGATGCCAAAAATTGCAATGGACGGCATGACGCCAGAGTCGATCGCTTGGTTTGCTGAGCATCCAAACTGGGATCCGCGAATTCGATTGGCGGCACCAAGCCAGCGTGATTTCGTACGCCGTTCGGTAGCGATTCAAAACAACCAACTCGATGCGTTTTCAAGCATGACGACCAGGACTCGATTGCTCGGAGACGAACCATTTGATGGTTTGGAGAACAGAACAAGCCAGGTCAACGGTGCGTGCTTCGCGGCTGATGGTCGCAAGTTTGATGTTGCCTACATGCGAATGGCCCTCGAGTTCATGCGAAATCAAGACAAGGACGATGAGAAGAAAGACAAGGACGATGAACCGAAGGAGCAAATGCTTGACGGAATGCCCGAGTCGTTTATTGGTCCACTGTTGGCGGATCTTGTATGCCACGAAGTTGGGCATACGCTCGGCTTGCGACATAACTTCAAGGCCAGCAGTTTGTACACGCTTGAAGAGATGAATAGTGACGTCATAAAAGGCCAGAAGCCCTTCGCAGGTTCTGTTATGGATTACATTCCAGTGAATTTCAATTTCGAATCTGGAAAAGTCCAAGGTGACTATGCGATGATTGGTGTGGGACCTTACGACATGTGGGCAATCGAATACGGTTACACCTTAGACGATAAAAAACTGCCTGATATTCTCAAACGTGTTGCGGAACCGGAGCTAACCTACGGCACGGACGAAGACACCTCGGGCTCGGACCCGTTGGCACGTCGCTACGACTTTAGTAAAGATCCGTTGGACTTCGCTATCAACCAAGTTAGGCTCGCGCAACATCATCGCGGAAAAATTTTGGAAAGTTACGTAAAGGACGGTGACGCATGGGACAAAGCTCGCCAAGGCTACTTGATGACATTGTCGATGCAGGTGAAGGCAACCAGTATGATGGCGAACTGGATTGGTGGTGCCAAAATCAACCGCGACAAAAAAGGTGACCCGAATGCTCACAAACCTATCGAAGTCGTTGATGCCGAAACGCAGCGCAAGGCTATGAAGTTCGTCATCGACAATACATTCTTCGACGAAGCCTATGGCCTGACTCCGGAATTGTTGCAACACATGGTATCGGATCGTTGGCGTGATTCGACCAGTTCGTTTAGCATTGATCCGGTGTGGCCCGTTCACGACCAAGTGATTGGGATCCAAGCTACGGCGATGAGTCAGCTTTTGAATCCTACGACTTTGCGTCGAGTCTATGACAACGAATTTCGTGTGGCTCCCGAAGAAGATGCCTTTACTCTAAACGAGTTGATGACAACAGTGACAGAGTCAGTTTGGAAAGAACTGAGCAATTTGCCGAAGGGTAAATTCTCTGATCGGATTCCTGCAATTAGTAGCTTACGCCGCAATTTACAGGCGGAACATCTGGAGCGGTTGATGGATTTGGCGAATGCCAGTCGTGGTGCCGCAGCGATGAAGCCGATCTCGAATCTTGCTGCACTAACGTTGCATGATTTGAAGGGACAGTTGCAGAAGGCCCAAGATCAGAAGAACTTGGACAACTACACCCGTGCTCATTTGGTTGACTTGAACACTCGCATCGAAAAGTGGATCGAGGCCAAATACATAATGGAGAATTCGCGTGGCCCAGTGATGGTGTTTGGCGCGACCTCGGAATCGAATTCCAACGACTAGTTGAGTAATTTGATTCTTTAAGAAACGACAAAAGGCTGCCTGAGTTTTCTCATGGCAGCCTTTTGTTTTGTTGTAGAAGGATAGCGCGGGCTCTAGTTTTGTCAGTAGTTTCTGGGTCGGTCGCGTGAGTACCGCGAAAGCTACCTACAAGACTTGGCTTCTACAACTTGCTGGGTATGCAAATTGCCCAAGTCACTAATACGTGAATTTGAGCCCAAAGTTGTAGGAGTGCCAAAAAATACTGTTCGTTGTCTTGATGTCCGTTAGGTCAACGGTGATTTGTTGCGATGGAGCATTGGCAACACCATCGACAATCGTTGCTTCGTATCCCAAGTAGGCCGAAATGGTTCGTGGCACCAAGTCAAAATAAACGCGGCCCCCAGCTTGACCAATGAACATTCCAGTCCCTTTGTCAAAGTTCGAAGAAGTCAACGCATCAGATGTTGTTTGTGCACTACGTTGGAGCGTTGCGGAATTCACTAAGCCTGAGGCCTTACCGTAGCCCTGCAAGTAGATATCCTGCGAAATAGGTTGGTTGTATTCAAGACCCAGAGTTCCACCGAAGGCACTGTTGCGAGTTCCCACTTCGTTTTGTGTATCAAATGCAAACGATCCGCCTTGACCATTGAAAATGGTATTGGTGGAAAAATCCATTTGTTCACGGAGGTAGAAGTAACGAGGCCCCATTAAAACCGTCAAGCCAGGAAGGATGGCCCTTCGAAAGTTGAATTGAAAATCAAAAAACTCCGAATCATAAACCGTATTGATTCGATCCGGAAAGAAGTTCGCTGGCAAAAACGGCGACGTCAGGTCGGAGCCAACAATCGTGTGGTCGGTGGACCAGTTTCCATAGACCAGTCCGGCTTCCCAATCGTATCCCATACGATTTGTCGAGCCGATCTTAATGTTTGGCCCGATCGCTCCGTTGAGATCTGTCAACGAGTCGGAATCCAATAACGTTTCCTTGGTCACGTCATTGGTCACCAATGGTATCCCAAGATCAGAGCCAGGGCGATCAAAAATGCTCGCACCAGTTTCCATCCAGAATCGCCCATTGCTTGTGCCCGTACTACTTGGCCATTGGGCCATCGCAGTACTGATACAAAGTTGAACTAATAAAAAGCACAGCAGTAGTTTAGTTGCCCGCACGTCTAATTCCTCCAGACGGTGATCTAGCGCGATCTTGGTTTACCTGCAAACTTTGATCGGTCGCTACCGTAGAAACAATTAGAATGACCGGCATTCGTGTGAAACTTTACCAGGACCTCCTAGCTTAAAGAGCTGATGCTGGAATTAACGGAAGAAAAGTTAGAAATTGACGGGAAGATCTAAAGAACCCTTTAGAGCGGACCAAGTAAGATATCCGTCACCTCTGCCCAGGTTAAGCTAGTTGACGCACTTTAACAAAGTGCCACGCGAAGTGGGACATTACGCCAATGAATTGTTGTGCATTTCCTCAATGGCGAATATTTGAATCGAATTCGGCAGTTTTTGAAACGCAGTCTTTTGCTGAAGAACACACTTGGTGCCCTTGCTATAACTATTCTCCGCGCAGCTTTAATAAGCTCGGAAGTCGTCCAGCAAGTAGTTGGTTTGCCTCGCTTCAAGTGGCCCTTTTAAGCGGACGAGTTTGGCAAAATGCCAACGACATCTGTAATATCGATTAGTCCAATCGGGCGTTGGTTCTTATCAACCACGGGCAACTCGGAGATATTTTTTTGGGCTAGGATCTGAACCGCCACTTCAACGCGTTGTCCGGATCGGATCGAAATCGGATGGCAAGTCATTACACTTTCAATCTTTTGGTCCAACATTGTTTCCTGGCGTCTTTCTAACAATCGAACCAGGTCTGAGTCAGTAAAAACACCAGCCAGTTGCCTGTTTTGATCGACGACGACAATGACGCCAACTCGGCGTTGGGCCACGGTCCCTCGCGTGTAGATGTCGCGGATAATTTCACCAGATTGGGCAACTCGGCATTGCTCAATTGGCCGCATGATATCATCAACCAGCGAAAGTTTCTTTCCCAATGCGCCACCAGGATGGAATTTTGCGAAATCATTTGTCGCGAAATTTCTGGCTTGCGAAACAACCAAAGCCAACGCGTCACCTAAAGCTAACATGGCGGTCGTCGAATTCGATGGAGCTAGGCCCAGGTGACAAGCCTCGGTGGTTTTGCCGTATTCAATGACCACGTCGGAAAAACTGCCAAGTGCCGAATTTGCGTTTGAAGTAATGGCAATCATTGCAGAAGCGGTTGATTTGAGAGCCGGCAGAATTTGCGTTAGTTCACTTGTCTCGCCGCTATTGGAAAGAGCAAGGATAACATCTCGCGAGGTCACGCGGCCTAGGTCACCATGGAACGCTTCTGCTGGATGCAAGAAATGGCTACACGTCCCAGTGGATGCCAAAGAGGCTGATATTTTTTGTCCAATCCACCCAGCCTTGCCCATCCCTGTTACGATAACGGCGCCTTGACATCGTAAGATCAACTCGATT
>JAHEAM010000366.1:1298-4472 GCA_024642765.1 Planctomycetaceae bacterium | reverse complement strand
AAAGCCACGAAAATCCAAATTGGGTCGCGTTACGAATTGCACTGGGAAACGAAAGTCTTCCAGGTTTCGATCCGAACCGATGTATAAGTTCTCCAAAAACGACATCAACGTTGGCCCGGTATACCAAGGCATCTTGGGGCTTGTGTCGACGACGTTATCGCCATTCAACGCCGACATTGGAATGAAATGCAAATCAGGAATGTCCAGCCGCGCGGCAAAGTCTCGATATTGTTGACGTATCGAATCAAAGACTTGCTCATCGAAGTTCATCAAGTCCATCTTGTTGATTGCCACCAAGATGTGCCGAATTCCCAACAACGAAACAATGAAACTATGTCGCCGCGTTTGTTCGAGCACTCCGTATCGCGAATCGATCAAGATAATCGCCAAGTCAGCCGTTGAGGCGCCTGTCGCCATATTTCGAGTGTATTGCACGTGCCCAGGCGTATCGGCAATGATGAATTTTCGTTTCGCTGTTGAAAAATATCGGTACGCGACATCAATTGTGATCCCTTGTTCGCGTTCGGCCTTTAATCCATCGGTTAGGAGCGCAGGATCGAAGCCGCCGCCTGTCGTGCCATGGACAGTGGAGTCTTTTTCAATTTTGGCCAATTGATCTTCGTAGATCATTTTGGAATCATAGAGCAAGCGCCCGATCAGCGTGCTTTTTCCGTCGTCCACGCTGCCACACGTGATGAAACGCAATAATTCCTTGCGCTCGTGCTGCGCGAGATAGGCTTCGATATCGGTTGCGATGAGGTCGGAATGATGAGACATGAATTGCTTTTGCGATTGAGATCAAGAATGTGAATGGGTGGAAACGAAGCGAAGGCAATTGACTAGAAGTAGCCCTCGCGTTTTTTCTCTTCCATGCTGCCCTCGTCATCGTTGTCGATGAGACGACCCTGGCGTTCGCTGGTTTTCGTAAGCAACATTTCTTGGATGATTTCGGGCAAAGTCGTAGCACTGGACTCCACGGCTCCGGTCAGCGGGTAACAACCCAATGTGCGGAAGCGAACTACTTTCTCTTCGACAGCTTCACCCGGTTTGAGTTGCATGCGATCATCATCGACCATGATCAACGTGCCGCCGCGCGAGACGACCGGACGCTTCGCAGCAAAATATAGCGGGACGATTGGGATTTTCTCTAGGTGGATATATTGCCAAACATCCAATTCGGTCCAATTGCTCAACGGAAAAACGCGAATCGACTCGCCTTGGTTGACGCGAGTGTTGTACAAATTCCAAAGTTCTGGTCGTTGGTTTTTAGGGTCCCAGCGATGATGTTCGTCGCGAAAGGAAAAGACGCGTTCCTTCGCTCGCGATTTTTCTTCATCCCGCCGCGCCCCACCAAACGCAGCATCAAATTGATATTTCGAAAGAGCTTGTTTGAGCGCTTCCGTTTTCATTAACGTCGTGTGTTTGCCGCTCGATTTGAAAGGACTGATATTTTGTTTCAGGCCCTCTTCATTGACATAGCGAATGAGATCCAAACCAAATTCTTTGACGATTGACTCGCGAAACTTATACATGTCTTGGAATTTCCAAGTCGTATCGACGTGCATCAGCGGAAACGGGGGCCGGGCAGGATAAAACGCTTTAAGCGCCAGTTGCAACATCACGGCCGAGTCTTTGCCGATCGAATATAGCATCACCGGGTTCGAAAACTCGCTGGCGACCTCGCGGATGATGTGGATGCTTTCGGCTTCCAACTGTTTGAGGTGCGTCAAGTTATAGGCGGACATGAATTTCTTTTCTTGAGTGTTAAAAACTGTCGTTTGTGGCGGACAGGGCGACGAAGTCGCTACGATTCCACTATAAATGTCACGCTGAAAATCAGCAAGTTGAATCGGCGACACGAGTGGCGTCACTGCGAAGCTGGGCTAAGTCATGCTGAATGCAGGCATAACGCGCCTAGTCCAACCCTAAGGGCGTAAGGTCTCGCTCTATTTCTGCAACAATCGGTACGATTCGAGCACTTGCTGCTGATGTTGGCTGCCAAACACCAGCACAATCAGTTGGGAAACAATTTGCCGTTGATTCTTGTTTAGAAAAGATTCCCCTCCTCCGAGTTGAGCCATTTCAACGAAGGCTTCCATTGGTTTCTCGCTGCGGCACGTCACCGTACTTAACACTCCGCCTAACCGCCGAAAGTCGATTGCCATGGTAGCGCAGTCGGCTTGGGTCGCAATATGAGGGGGCGCATCGCCAAAAACAAGAATGACTTTGCGGGCCTCCGCGCGAAAATCATTGTTGGCCATCACCCACCGCAGACCCTCATCAACGGCCTCGGCTTCATCACCTCCACCCGCCGCCTCGACGCTGGCCACAAACCCCACGACATCGCTCAACTTTTCGGTTAGTGGCAAGCCTTTCACGACATAACTGTCGCCACGATCGCGATAGGCGCAGACGCCAATACGCGTTTTGGGGACCAATTTCACAAGCAATTGACCTAAGGCTCGAATTTGAGATTTGACTTGCGAGATTTCGCCTTCCATGCTGAGCGTGCTGTCAAACATTATCACAAGATCTAATCCGTCACGTTCCAATTCGCCCAACAGGTTTTCAAATGTTTCGGGCTGGACGCTGCGTTCTTTATTCGCAGCGTCGATTACAAAATCAATGGTCGATGGCACACCGCCCGAATTGGTGTTGTTGAAGAGATGTTCGGGAGCCCAAGTATTTGCGCCAAAAATTTCATGTGACATCAAAGTATTTGCGTCTAGTGGTTCAAGCACTGACAAAGGGGACTCCGTTTCCAGAACCATTTGGGAAAGCGTGGGCATGTCGATTCGCTCAAGTGGCGGCACATACACTTCGACGTCGGAAATATCTCGATTAGGAGCGAGTGAACCTGGCGAACTGGAGGTACGACTTAGCGCAAGTAGTAACAACGCAAGTCCCACGATCGCAACGCCCGCAGCGATTGATCGATCCCAACCCGACTCGAATGCCCGCTGCGCGCCGTCACTGGGCGCACCGCGCTGACGCAACCCAGGAACTTTCAATCGAGCATGGCAATTGGGACAACGCCCACGGCGCCCAATTTGCTCCAGTGAAACAACAAACAAACATCCGCATTGAATACAAGTCAGGTTCATAATGGCGGCGCGATTTGCGGATGTGGGGTCATGTTTGCCGGAGGCCGAAAAATCGTTTATTCCAAATGTA
>JAHEAM010000366.1:0-1288 GCA_024642765.1 Planctomycetaceae bacterium | reverse complement strand
CATGTGCTCACGAGCTGCCAGCTTGTTGCTACGTCAGGCAAGTGGCAGATTGTTTGGGTCGCAGCAGAATTCGTCGTGTTGTTGGATGAGTTCCTGATGCTCGGCATCAATCGCGGCCGAGCCCACCGTCTCTACGAAGTTGCAGACCTTGAATTGTTTTGATTTGGTCGAGTACTGTTGATACCAGGCGTTAAATGCCTGTTCATCGCTAGCCGAAAAGAACGGAAACATCTTCGGTGGCTTGGGCATACCGACGCGCCATGGTTTCGGTGTTAACCGCGCTCGGAAGCAGGATTGGCTTTCGCACAAGGTGACATAAAGCGTATCACTTCCGAGCCCATGCATGATCGCGACTGCGTTTGCATCGACGACAGGGAATGACTGGTTAACGACGATAATGCGAAACCCAGCATGCGTTCGATAGATTCGCAACGTGGTGTCGCCGTTTTCGAATTGCCATTTTCGGATTCGCTCAAGAACTTCTGCTTCTGGCGAAAGAGCAGGCGGCGGAGGAGGTTTGCGGAACCAACGCGAAATCCAACTGGGTTTGTTAGGAATCGGCAGATCGATATCAACAAACATCATCTTGGCCGCATTCATTATCAACGAGCCGTAGGCGTTCCGCGAAATGACTGCCTGTTCGCGGTTGTCGTGTTGAATCCGATCGATTACTTGCTCGCAAATCACGTTGTCGATGACATAGTCGTAGCGTTCGAGTTCAAGACTTTGTTGCCGGCCAAGTGCCGCGAGGATCCGCTTCAAACGACTTTGCGCGTTGGCTGTCGCCTGTTCCAGACTCTCCTCCGACCAACCCCGCGCGGTCACCAACCCACTCGTATTCTGAACGCGATTCCAAAACGTCGGAAACTTCATTTGCAGGTCTCGCACAAATTGAATCGATGAAACGCGACCGATTTTAACAACATTCCTACAAAAAGTGCGGGGGCGTTGTCTCGCATGATATATTGGAGCAACGTGCTAGAGCGTTGTCCCCCGTCGTGTCAAGAGAATGAAATGTTTCGTCGCAATGCGTTGTCACTGATGGCGATTGGCTCGGGAAGTTTTCCGTTTTCGTTCCATCGATTGGGAACTTCGACTGCGGGCGCCGATTTGCGGGAGCGGATTATCGACCCTACGGGCGAAGTCGACTGGGTCGGCCTGCGAAAAGAATTTTTGCTCGGCCCGAAATTGGTTTTTCTGAATTCGGGCAGCGTCGGGTGTTCGCCCGACTTCCTGTTGAAACATGTTGATCAAGTCGCTCGAAAAATCGAGTCGCATCCGCAGCGGC
>JAHEAM010000365.1 GCA_024642765.1 Planctomycetaceae bacterium | reverse complement strand
GGTTGGCCGAACAGTCACGTTTGGATCGGGTCACGGAAAAAGAAGCGTGGATTGCTCGAAGTCTGGAAGTGTTGAGGACAAGGCGAATTGAATCCGTGACTTTGGAAAAATTCCTGCGGCGTCCCGAGGTCACCTGGGGCGAGATTTGCGCGAATGCGCCGGAGCTGCGGGAAGTCCCCGAGACGGCCGTTGAACAGATCACTTTCGATGTCAAGTATTCGGGCTATGTGGATCGCCAGCAGGTTACGATTGATCGAGCGAAGAGACTATCGGCGAAGCGTATCCCGCGCGGATTCGACTACGAGTCGATCACCCATTTGCGGCGCGAGGCAAAAGAAAAGTTGATTCGAGTTCAGCCCGAAAGTCTTGATCAAGCCGGTAGGATCAGTGGCATCACGCCGGCCGACATTAGTTTAGTGATGGTTCACCTAGAAAACGGCCAGCGACCAAAAAGTTCAGAATCGGGAGAATCTAAAAACCGATGATGTTCGGCGTATTAGGTTGTTCCCAACTCATGACGTGCCATGTTTTTTATGCCGATAGAAGTGAGTTGTAAAAATGTGAGGCAAGATGGATTCACGAAACTGTTTCTACGGTCACGATCGTCAGGTTGCGAATAAGCCGGAAGGATTAGAACAATCCAGGGTTGTTTCTACGAGTAGCTTGCTTCGATTTTTACCAACGGAAATTGGGTGGCTTGTTTTTTATTGCGTGGCGATGTTGGTGGCAACTGCGGCATTCTTGTGGGTTCGGATTGATTGGCCAGTTCGCTCGTACTACAAGAATTTGGGTTGCTTGTTGATAATTGCGGCAGCGCTTCCAATCCTTGCGCCTTGGAAACGCCTGTTCCGCACGAAAACCCGTCTTGTCATTTTATTGTTGACAACAGTTGCAAGTTCGGTTGCGATTGTTTGGGGATCGACTTTCAATTGTCGGTTGGACCAGAGGAGTTTGATTTCCTACTCACCCAATTGGGATTTGCAGGTTTTCACCGTCGTTGTTGCGGTTTTTGTCGTAGTGTTGAAGTTGTTGGCAACGTTGCTGGGCATGTGCTGCGTCGAGGATAAGATCTTGCCTGCCAGAGTTCATAGCGTCGGCGTCGCGCTTACTGTGTCGATCGCTGGATTGCTTGCGTATGTGAGTCAATATTTTGCTGCGGGTAGTCGGTCTGGAACGTTGGCGCAAATACTGGCCGCGGAAGTGACCTATGTTTTCTTCTTGGTGATGCTGCCGTTTTGGGTGGCTTTGAATCTACGTGACAAGGTGGTCTTCGGTTATGCAACAGGATTATTTGCACTGGGATTGATAGGTCGAGGTGAGTACATTCCGACGGTGATTTCGCCTCCAGGGTCCCTGCATGGCATGGTGGTATTTGCGGTCGTGTTTTTTGGGTTTTTGTTGCCGATGCGTTTGACGGTTTTGGGCTTAGGGTCGAGTCAGAGCCAACAATTGGAACAAGTCGTGCTAACATGAACGCTGTACGGTTGATTCAACGTTGGCGGGCAACGAATGAGGGGGACTTATAGATGGCGAAGGAACGAGTTCTCACTCCGGTAACGGATGAATGGTTTTTGGGCAATGAACGCGATGAATCGCCGAGTATCCCAGTTGCACGTCCCGAAAGTTGGCGCGAATTCCGAGCGATAGCGCGTTGGCTGGCGCCTAAAGTGAGATTGGTTTGGCCATCGAGTCTGGGGTGGATGACTATAACTTCGTTTAGCATCGTGTTGATGCTTTCCCTTTTTGCACTCCAAGTGAACTGGTTTTCAAACAATCGAAATTTTGCCTGGCTTTATTTCGGTCCAGAGGTGTTTGTCACATTTTTTATTGCAACCAATGCTTCGGTGTTTTTCGCCAAATTGGTGTTTTGGCAACGCGTATGGCTAGGTGTGGTCGCAGGCATTTGTGCCTATGTCGGTTGGCTGGTTTCCCGGCAAGACTGGCAGACGATTTCGAAGACCGATGGCACTGAAAGCACTTTCGTAACTCTGTTGTTGGTAATGTTTGTGGTTGCGATCAGCTTGGTTGTTTTGACAGCGGTTCGCGAAAAAAAAATATTATCAGCGATTTCTAGCTACAAACGCATCATGATTTTTAGCGTCGTCATGATGTTGATTTCGATGCTGGTATTTAATGGTATTCGAAACTATCTGTTCCAACCGATATCAATAAACGGACATTTTCCTGAGTTGCTTTCGGCATGTGGACTGCAATTCGTCGGGTTTGTGCTTCCATTGTGGATTGCATTTCGGGTCAAGAATCGACTGGCCAGTTTTGCCGTGTTGCTTTCAGGATTTGCTGTGGCTTGTGCATGGGTCGCGGTGTTTCAGTCGCAAGAGATGGCATGGTCTATCAAGAGTTTAGCCGTCAGTTGGGTGGCGATTGTCGTCGGCCTGTTTTTGCCTTTGCAGACGTTTGGTTCGGAATCGCAAGACCGTCCTCTCGAAAAGTCATTGTTTTCAAAGGTTGTCGCGTTGTTGCTATGGTATCCGCTCATGTTGGCATTGGCAGGGTGCGTTTTTCTGATTGGATTTGTTGACGTTTTATATTTGGTGTCCATGTCCCCTCCCCCATGGAGTTTGAGCGAATTTGACCAGGCCTGGCGTTTGGGAACGCTTCGCAATCGGTTTCCTGGCACCAATCATGGGTTTCTTTCGCTTGACTTTGTTGATCCTGCAGTCAAAGAGTATTTCGAAACAACTGATGTCGAAGGAATGGTAAATCGATTTGCGTATGTCAACAATGTTTCTACGAGCATTGACCTTTCGAAGTTAAATTGTTTTTCAACATTGATTTTTTCAAAAGGAAGCTCTGACATTTCAAACTTGGAGCTTCTGCTAGGAAATGGTGGCCGATTTGATTTCCGAAACATTCACGTTAACTTGAACAAGGACATTGTGCCGAGTGAACAAGGCGCTGCGTCTCTGCTTTTTTGGTCGGTTGATGCTGAAACGATTACTGCAATCTTGAAGACACAGCCAGACCCTACTCCGCTGGCTTCAACTGGAAACTTTCGAAGCATTCGGATGGTGGATTCAAGTCTGAATCAGGACGTTCTTGAGGAGTTGGAAAGGTTAGCCAAGGCCGATTCAAATGTATGGGTGCGAATAGAGTTTTATTCAAATTCTAAGTCGATCGACGTTCCTAAAGACTGGCGAGCCAAGAAGGAGTTTTGTGTGTCGATTCCTCAAGCCGGATTCTTTCAAAATTCGGTCTTATTGCAAATGACGAATGGCTCCTCCTGCGATCTTGAGTACCATTTCGAGTGGCAGCAACAGGCTTATGTTGGTTTCGAGAATATCGTGGGTTCAGAGGTCTACGATCAGATTTGGGGAAGTTACGGAACAAAGTTGGTCGATTTAGCCGATCCATTTAGTATCGAAAATTCGAAATCGTCGATTCTGACGAAAGATGAAGTCGACGCGTATTACTTGGATTACTCGAAGTTCGAAGACTCCGAATACAGTCATTTGTTTTTGCCAACACTTTCGTTTTTACCGCGCATCGACGATCAAAAGTATTGCCGGTTGAAGAGTCTGGTGATTGCTCCGGAATGGATCGGCATCCAAAGTAGTGATCGCAGTTGGAAGGATGATTTTGGACCCTATGCATTGAAACTCAAGGAACTTGATTTGAGCGAATTGGAAGAATTTCGCCTTAGCGGAAATTGCGAAGTTAGTGATGTGAGTTTCCTTTTGAACTGTCCCAATTTGAAATCGTTGCAATTGAGTCTGGATTCGATGCAGGTTGGAACCGTTGGCGACTTGGAACGTTTATTGCCGAAACTAAATCTTGTCGAAGAATTGACATTATTCGGGTTGCCTGATTCCGTGATGCTAAAGGCAATTGCCAAGATGTCAGCGCTGAAGGTACTTCGTCTTGATTCCTCCCGACATGAGGATGCGCAGGTTGCAACATTGCAGCGAATGGTTGGCGCTATGGTCCAGGTCGAACTAAAGAATCCGGAGAAACCATCTCACCTTCCAGAGAGTTTTATCAAGCACCGAGAAAGTGTGATTGAATCCATTCATGAAAAGATTCAGTCCCGGCGCAACAGCGAACCCGAGTAATGCGAGTAGTTAGCGCTATTCGTGGCGTTGTGTCAGTTGTAGATCGGAGTCTAGATTTCTGTGTGGGGGCGTTCCCAGTTTGTGGAGTTCGTTATGGTATTCCTTGACGGCTTCGACAGGCTTGATTTCGTCGTCTGCGATGTGGCGAAGGATTTTGACGAAGGCCAACTGATTTTCGGCTTGATTGATTTTGCGTCCGAACAACGCGGCGCGAGCCCCATGCTTTTTGGCTTCGTACAACAAATGAAACGCATCGTGTGTTGTGCCCGTTGAGCCACCCAGGACACCAACCACGAGCGACGGATCGTAGTGTACAAGTTCTTCCATCGCCGCTGCGCCCAGGTACGGAATCTTCAAGAAGACGGGGCGGGCGACGGGCGTAATTCCAGCAAGTGTGCGGACG
>JAHEAM010000014.1 GCA_024642765.1 Planctomycetaceae bacterium | reverse complement strand
GGGAAATGAGACCCCGAATTTTTTTGCGGACCGCTGAGTTTCTTTGGCAGGAGGGCCACACGGCTCACGCCACTGCGGAAGAAGCTTGGGAAGAAACGCGCACAATGCTCGACGTCTATGCGGATTTCGCGGAAAACTACATGGCGATTCCTGTGATTCGCGGCGAGAAATCAAAAGGCGAACGCTTTCCCGGTGCGGATGCAACGTTGACTATCGAAGCGATGATGCAAGACCGTAAGGCCCTGCAAGCAGGCACGTCGCATTTCCTCGGTCAGAATTTTTCACGTGCCCAAGAGATCAAATTTCAAGACCAAAACGGCGGCGAGAGTTTTGCTTATACGACCTCGTGGGGTATGTCGACGCGGATGATCGGAGCATTGATCATGGCTCATAGTGATGACGACGGTTTGGTGTTGCCGCCTCGAATTGCGCCGAAGCATATCGTCATCATGCCGATCTATCGCAATGACGAAGAACGTGCCAAAGTTCTCGAGCACTGTGAAAAAATCAAACGCGACCTTGAGAAGATAATCTATATGGACAGGCCACTCGAGGTTCAACTTGACGCTCGCGACATGCGCGGCGGCGAAAAGAAATGGGCTCAAATCAAGCGCGGCGTTCCGATTCGACTTGAAGTCGGTCCACGCGATATCGAAAATGACTCGGTGTTCATAGGTCGACGCGACCAAGAAAAATCAACAGGCATGGCCCGTAAGAAGTTTTTTGAAGATGTTACAAGTATTCTAGATGACATGCAGCAAAACATGTTCGAGCGAGCTAAGAAGTTCCGCGAAGAGAACACCCGCGTGATTACTGACCTCGACGAATTCAAAGAGTACTTTACGGCGAAGAACGAAGACAATCCCGAGATTCACGGCGGATTTGCACATTGTCATTTTGTTGATGAGCCTGAAATCGAAGATGTCTTGAAGGAGCTTAAAGTGACGGTGCGTTGTATACCTCTGGCCGACGAGCCGATCGATGGCACGTGCCTATTCACTGGAAAGAAAACGACGATCCGAGCGATTTTCGCGAAGTCCTATTGAGCCATGGCGAGCGAAACGATTGAGGCGTTTATCGAAAACAATCAATTTCGTTTTCAAGACGAGTTGTTCGAACTGTTGCGAATCCCCAGTATCGGTACGGACCCAGCGTACGTTACTGACACGCGTCGCGCAGCAAGTTGGTTGCACGCCAAATTTAAATGCATCGGTTTGCAAACCGAACTGATTGAGACTTGTGGACAGCCACTTGTGTTTGCGCAATCTCCGCCGGTAGCCGGTGCGCCGACTGTGTTGATCTATGGGCACTATGACGTGCAGCCACCTGACCCCTTGGGCGAATGGACAACGCCGCCCTTCGAGCCAACCATTCGCGATGGAAACGTTTACGCCCGTGGTGCAACGGACAACAAAGGTCAATTGTTAACGCACGTTTTTGGAGTCGAAAGCTATTTGCAAACCAAAGGTAAATTGCCGATCCAAGTCAAGTTTTTAATTGAGGGCGAAGAAGAATCAGGCGGCGCCGGACTGAAGGCGTTCTTTCGAAACGAACCGCTTAGGGCGGAATCAGCAAAAGAAAAACTGCGGGCCGACATCGCGGTCATCAGCGATTGCTCGCAATATGCCTCAGAGAAACCAGCAATTACTCATGGCTTGCGTGGTGGCGTGTACTTCGAAGTCATATTGACAGGACCGAATCGCGATTTGCATTCGGGGTATTTTGGCGGTTCAGTAAGCAATCCGGCGAATGCACTTTGCTCGATACTAGGCTCAATTGTTGATCAGGGAGGACGTATTCAAATTCCAGGTTTCTATGATGAGGTTCAAGAACTTTCCAACGATGAACAGGTTCAGTTGCAGAAACTTGATTTCTCTGAAAATCAGTTTCGAGACGAAGTGGGTGCTAACGAACTTTTTGGCGAAAAGGGTTATTCAACACTACAGCGTCGTTGGTGTCGACCATCGTTTGATATTCATGGTTTGACGAGTGGTTATCAAGACGCTGGTGCGAAAACCGTATTGCCTGCCTTGGCGTCGGCGAAATTTAGTTTTCGTCTTGTTCCGCACCAAAACCCCCAAAAAATCAAAGAGGCCGTGGTCCATTGGTTGGAAGAGAAATGTCCTCCCGGAATCCAATTTGAAGTCAATAGTTCGGCGGGTGTCGCGGCGTTTGTCTTGGAAACGAATAGTAAATACATGCAGGCGGCGGCCGCGGCAATTCAGGCAGGCTTCGGGCGGCGTCCCGTGTACATCCGTTCCGGAGGAAGTATTCCAGTCGTAAGTCTTTTTACGAATGAGTTGCAGATCGACACGCTTCTGCTGGGCTGGGGTCAAGACGACGACAACCTGCACAGCCCCAACGAGAAATTTTCCTTGAACGATTTCCAAAAAGGAATCAAAACAAGTTGCCATTTGTTAGATGAACTAGCCGTTGTTTTCGACGTTTCGCAGTACTAAATGTCTACTTCGAAAAATTAGTTTTCGTTTCGGCGTCGTTTTTTTGGAGCGTTCGCTTGTACTTACGATAGCTTCACGGTCTGTTGATTCTTTGTCTCGGGCGATGCAGGCCAATCTCCAGGCGTTTTGTTTGCCATATTTTTCCCAAGCGAAATTGATTTTTCTGCGTTTGCCTTCGGCGTCCACCCACGAGGCGCAATAGGCCCAGGATTCGCAGTCTGGCCAACGTTTGCTGACGGAGTGAGCGATGTGAATGCCGACGCGTCCCGTCGAGTTGCGTGAAGTCATTTGGTTTTTGGCCGGCGTTGGCGTTGGGCCATAATGTTTGAGCAGTTCCGCGTAACGTGCTTCCGCCGCGCTCCGCGCCTTGCGCAAACTTCTGCAACGTACCACCGAAAAGCACTCATTCAAACGTTTGCCTTTACGACAGATTCGAACCATGAATCCCTTCCGATCGTCGAGGTCAAAAAGTGTGATTCCTGGAGAAATCGTTTTCGTAGGCATGCCGCCATTGCGATTTCATTAATAAGACATCGCCTTTTGGAGCGTTTATGTATTCTGGGATGAATCCAAAATAATTCGAAGCGGGAGTTTCACGTCCCCAGTCCAGTCAATATTTCCTGAACATATTTGGGAAGCATTTCACGCCAGGTTACCCAGTCGTGGATCCAGTTTTCGTCCCAGACGTCGACGCGATTGGGAATTTCCTTTTGACCAAGTGCGTGTGCCACTTTCCAAGACTCTTGGGGTGCTTCGTTTTTGCCTTGGCCTGTTGCTAACAGAACCGAACGTTTGCGGAGTTGGTCGAGGTGCTGACCTTCGGTCAATCCGGGCACAAATAGGATGGGTGATTGGTGATAAAACTCATCGAACCAATGACCCATCAACCATTTTTGAATATCATACGTGCCGCTCATACAAATCGCGCGATGGAACGCTTCGGGGTGTCGGCAGATGGTGACAAGCGAATTGAACGCACCGATCGAAGCTCCAGCTGTCATGATTTCGATTTCTTGCGAGTGGCAATCCTCGCGAATGCAACGAACGACTTCGTCGCCAACAAATTTATCAAACTGTTGCTGAATCCAGACGCGGTGGGGAATCGAGTCGCTTGTAATCCAAGACCGGCCATTGATACTGTCCACTGAGTAGACCTTGAGTCGGCCCTCGCGAATGAACGGTGCAAGTTTATCAATCAAAAAGAAACGTTCAACTTCTTCTGCATCGCCGCCCGCGGTCGGAAATAACAATAGCGGTACGCCATAATTGCCCCAGCGAACAATTTGCGTTTCCATCTTCAGATGATGGGAGTACCAGCGAAAGATATGTTTCATCGACGCGATACCCGCGTCCAAGTATTGAATTTGGTTCATCTTAAAAACATCAACACGAATGGAGAAATTAATAGGGTCTGTCTGCTTGACTAACATCGCGTCGCCAATCTTGCACGCGATTCCAAAAATGCTCTGTAAACGATTCTACTTCGTGTTCTGGAAAAAGGGCCCGGACTTTATTTCGAATCGTGTCTTTTGCTAAAGCGGTTCCCAAAAATTCATGCGTGGCTTCCTCGACGTGGGATAAATGTGCTTCGCAGAACTCACGAAAACGCTCGGTTTCCATGCGTTTATGGCCAATGGCAGCGTAGGCGCGCAGTTTATCACGGTAGGGCATGTCCTGCCTCGCGATTTCCCAGAAAGGCTCCCAGTCCTGGTTCATTCGCATTTTTCGCTTAGTTGCGGCGCAGTAAATGGACCAGCGCAAGTTGGCCATCACAATCCATGGGAAGAAATAATGCAGCGATGTAACTTGCGAATCGGGACAAGCGTTTGCGAAGTCGATCGGATGCCAAACGCCATCTCGGTGCAATGATTCACAAGAGTTGAAATCCCAGCCAAAGAAGGCATTGATGGTCATTCCCATGTCTTCCAGCAGCGAGCGTTCATCGTCGTTCACAAAGTTGCGTTTCATCTCGTAACGCTCATGAAGGGGAGCGCTCGGATCGTAGCTGACGAGCAAGAATTGAGGGCCCAGACCAATACAGCGTACAAACCGATCGAAGCCTTCGACCGAACGTTGCAAGTGCATAAGCGATGTGCCGCTTTCTTCGTAGCTTGCCAAGAGCATCTCGCGATTTTCAATGTGACTGACGCCTTTCCAAGCACCACCATCGTATGGCTTCATGAACATCGGATAACCGACTTGATCGCCAATGGCCCCCAAGTCAAACATTTGCGCGTAGCGCCCGAGTGTCGTGTCGAGATCGACGTGATGCGAATACGATTTGGCCGGCACCATCCAGGTTTCTGGAATGGGCAGACCCAATCGCATCATGGCGCAGTACGTCGACTGCTTCTCCATTGCTTGAATGGCCCATGGATTATTGAGAACGTAGAGGTCATCCATCAAAATCGATTTCTTGATCCATTCGCGGCTGACATGGTACCAGTGTGTGAGCCGATCGAGCACGACGTCGTATTTGCAAGGTTGCCGCAAATTGAACGGCTCGATCGTGATACGCTCTACTTCGAATCGAATCTTTTGACCGTTGTAATCGATCGATAGATTCATTTGCTTCAAGACTTCTTCGTAGCATTTGGGCCAACAAAGATCCGCGCCTAACGACAAGCCGATGTGCCGTGTTACCTGTGACATGATTAAATTGGTGATTGCTGAAAAAGGAACTAATTGACGAACCTACATGTACGTCACCCATAATGGACCCGGAAAAAGCCAAGTCAATCCAGTCCGAAGTCGATTTCGCCAGTTCTCCCAGTTGTGACCATCGTACGCTTCTTCAAATTTCACGTCGATTCCGTGAGAACGCAAAAAAGGCACGAGCGATCGATTTTCGTAGATCAGCGATTCGTAGACGCCACAACTAACGAACATCTGCTTTGCCGGAACACCGGGTTCTTCGCGGAATTTATTCATGAATTTGACAACTGGATCGAAAACCGGACTGCGAGAATGGTCTCCAATATCGGTAAACGCAAACGACCCAGATTGCATCAATAGGCAATCGAAAACGCCTGGAAATTTCCAAGCCGTCGAGAGGGTCGCAATTCCGCCGAAACTGGCACCCATTAAACATCGCCCCGAAGATTCTGTTATCAACGGGTACTTGGATTCTAACGCAGGTAACAGCTCCTCAACAATATGATGGGCGTGCCGCGGGTCATTGGCATACTCTCGAATCCGATCGTGCGGATTTGAAAGCGCTACGATCAACGGTGGTATTTCGAAACGTTCGATTAAGTTATCGAGCACATGATTGAGTCGCGAAAAACGAACATAGTCGTCACCATCGTGAACGATCAACAATCGATAGCGTCGGTACTCTCGGAAATGAGCCGGAACATAAACTCTTACGTGGCGCCTGTCGCCGAATTGTTTGCTGTCGATTTCCAGCGATTCGAAGCTACCCTGCGCGACGCCAGAAATTTCATAGGACCACTCGGGGTCGACATAGCCCTGGCAATGAACAACCGAATTTCCACCGAAGGGATCCCGGGCGACATTTGGATTCAAGGGGTCGTAAATCCAATCTTCATGGTCGCCACGCGTCACGCCGAACTTGTATTCGATGCGCGACTTGCTGGGGAACTCCATCGAGCGATACCAAATGTCAGAATTGTCGAAACGCGTGAGCGGCAAGCTCGATGGCAATCCATAAATCCAGTGCCGCAATTCCACCCGTTCTGCTGGTCCCATGAAGACGAACGTAACAATCGAGTTCTCAACCAAAGGGAATTTATTTTGTTCGATGAAAATCCTTAAGGCTTCTGGAGACTTTTCTTTCGTCAATTTCGTAAGTGTCGGCGAAGTCATCATGATGCGAACTCCTTCACCATTCCCGAGGCATCCAAACACAACGCCGGTTCCGATCCTACCGATTGCCAGGCATTATCCGAGCGTTCGAGCACAATATTCTCATCAAGCACGACGCAACGGAATTCAGCGAAACGTCTTGCAAACAACGCTACTCGGGCCTGATCCGTGAGGTGCAATCGGGAGTGTGCGTCGGGCAAAGGTAGAATGCTGTCGAGCAAGTTCATTCCTGCACGAAGGACTTCAGCATCGCCAGGCCCTTGGGGTGGCGAGTCGTGAAAAAAAACGATTTGCCGCGACAACGCCATCGTACCGCCAGACCAAGCGATGATCGGGACATTTGGGAGCAAGTCCAAAATCCCGAAGATTTGCAAGCGATTTAGAATAATCGCGACATGCCCTCCAGCGATCATCAGCCCGCCAATGCCTTCGGTAATCTGCCGCAATTCATCGACATGTTTGCGAACAAAAGGCCGTTGAGCGATCTGCAGTTTTTCTTCGAAGGCAACATGAACTTGGTGAGTTCGCTGCAATAATTCTTGGTCCAGTTGCCGCACCATATCGATCGCCGATTCGCGTTCTGCAGAAAATTCCACCAGCGATTCCTTGCGGCGAATCGTCAATCTCGCGGCTTTTAAAAGCAAATGCAGGCGATCATTATAAGCGTCGCGCAGATGCCGAAGTTCGTCCTGGCGAACTTGCAATTGCCGAATCAATTCAGGATCGTCTGCAAACAACTTTTCGGTCCTGGCAAAAAGGGCGAGGTTTGTGACGGGAACGCCCGCAGCCGTGCGGATGCTCTCGTCTTTCGCTTCTTCAGCCTCCCATCCTGCGGTGATCAATCCCAGTGGACTATGGGGACGCACGCGTTCCAAAACCGCACGCAAAGAAGCATGATTTGGCTGCGGTCCTAACAAGAAAAGATGGGAGGCGTGATTCATTCGGCGTTGTTAGCAATGTTTAAGAGATGATCCTGAAAAAATCGTATTATTCAACCCGAGCGAATGCATGCGTCACCTTACAAGCTCGACGCAGGTCTTGACGTCGCACTCATTGTATTTGTCCCGAAGGGATTTTAGCAATTAGCCGACAATAAGCGGAACTCCATCACCGTTAGACGCTTGCACTGTTCACCTACGAGCGCCGCGGGTATGTGTTGCGATGATGAATGTAAATTTAGCGTTTCCTGTCAACGAAACTATCGAGACGAACAAGCGAATATCATAGCAACTCGGCAGCGCGGACAAAGGACCCCTTCAGCATCGGTAGAAATCCAGAAAGACTATCGCGCATGGACTTTAACTGTGCGTCCTACATCATCCAGCATGTTGCGAAGCTGATCAAATTCGGGGTGTTTCATTCGAATCCAAGCATTGGCCATGTAGCCGGCCTCGACGCCTTGTGTCGGAGTACCATTTGCGGGAAGGTGAAAGTCGGTGATCCATTCGCTATACCTTCTTTCGATTTCGCCCACGCCGCTGTAACCGGTAATATGCCCATCTCGTTCTGGACGAAGAGCAATGATACCGGCACTAAAACGACGTGAGGCGTTACCATCGATTCGGCCTTGGGTTACGGCCAGCGCCCATTGGTAGTAAAGATCCATATCGTTGGCGATATTGTAAAGGTCCCAAGCCTTGACACCCGGCGGACGGCAGCCGATTTCGGAGAACTTCAAACCTTTGGGCCCGAAGAACCATTCCATGTGCGTGGCTGCCGTTTGGATCTTGAGAGCGTCGATTACCGCTCTGCCCATTTGTTTGACTTCGTCGTAGTGCCTGGCGTCGATTTGATTTGTCGTAATGAATTGTGGCGAAATCCAACGATGCCGCATCGCCTCCAATACATTGGGGTAATAGTGTGTGATGAATTCGAACACGACGTGACCGCCGATCGTGATCGTGTCGTAGAATCCCTCGTGCCCTTCGATGAATTCTTCGACTGCGACATCGCCGCCGTTGTCAACATTGGATTGGTCAAGGGCCTGAGCTAATTCGTGTGCGTTGGTGACCTTGTGTGTTCCAGAGGCCCCTGCCCCACTTCGAGGTTTGACAATCAGTGGGTAGCCAACACGCTTGGCGAATTCCTCGATTTGATTTCTATCGGGACTGCCAATCGATTGGGCACAAGCAACCTTGGCCTCGCGCAGAACTTGTTTCATTGAGGGCTTGTCGCGGCAAAGATAACATGTTTCGACGGACAATCCAGGAATGCTGCAGGCCTCGCGTACACGAGCTACCGGCAAGATATGGGCCTCGATAGTTGCCTCTAGGCGGTCGACCCACATTTTGCTTTGCACGAATTTAACAGCCCGAATCATAGCCGCTTCGTCGCAAACCGATGGAACTTGAATGTAGTCGAACAGCCAGTTCTTGAGCTCGTCGTCCAAGGAGTCGCGTGACCGTTCGCCAATAGCGACGATTGTTGCTCCTGTCTGTGCCAGACCTCGTACAAATTCTCGTTGATTGCTCGGAAATGCCGGTTCGACAAAAATGATATTCATGTTTTTAGTGAGATTCAAAAGAATTTGTTTGTTGCGACTGTTGATGCTCGTGTTTCAGAGACAGCGTGTCATTTAGCTATCATAGTTTTGGACGCGAAAGCGTTTTTTTGTACAATTCTAAATATTGTTGGGCTTGGGCAGTCCACGAAAAATCTTGTTGCATTCCGTTCACAACTACTTTGTTCCAATGCTTGGGGCTGCTGAAAACATCGAGTGCGAAGTGTGTCGCCCACCGCAAGCCGTCCGCAGTAAAATGCTCGAAGACGAAACCAGTTCCATTGCCTGTATTCGGATCAAATTGCGAAACGGTATCCGCGAGCCCGCCGGTTTTCCGAACGATTGGCACTGTCCCGTAGGCCTGACTGTACATTTGATTGAGGCCGCACGGTTCGTATTGCGACGGCATTACGAACATGTCGCTTCCCGCTTCGATTAAGTGGGCAATCTCGTTACTGAATCCATGATAAAAGCCGACTTTGTCCGGGAACATTTGGCGAAGGTTCGTAAAGAAATCAATGTAACGCTGCTCACCGCTTCCTAGCACGACTAGTCGAACGTCTCTTGTGCGGAGCAGTTCTGGAAAAACATCGAACATCAGATCGAATCCCTTTTGACTCGCAAGGCGACTGACAATGCCTAGGGTTGGGGATTGCAAGTTTACATCGACTTTCATGTTTTCTAGCAAACGCTGCTTATTCTTTAGTTTTGGTTTTAGATTGTTGATCGAATAGTTGGCTGCCAGCAAAGGGTCGGTTTGGGGATTCCATTCACTCGGATCAATGCCATTCAAAATGCCATGCAAGTTGTCTCGGCGTTTTGACAAGAGCTCCTCAAGTCCGACGCCATATTCACTCGTTTGGATTTCGCGAGCGTATGTTGGACTGACTGTCGTTAGGGCATCCGCAAACAAGACACCCGTTTTCATGTAATTAACCTTACCGTGTTGCAGATCAGCTTGGTGTAACAAGTGTTCATACCCATGAAGATTTAGGTGCCGAGCGATGACCGAAGGGAAAACGCCTTGATGCCCAATGTTATGAATCGTTAGGATCGTTCTGGATTGCGAAAACATCTTGTCCCACTCATACACCGAACGTAACAATAATGGGATCAACGCCGATTGCCAGTCGTTGCAATGAAAGATATCGGGAGTCCAGCCCAATCGCTGACAAAATTCGATAGCTGCGCGGGATAATACAAGGAATCTTAGGTACTCGTCCGAGGTATTGCCGTAAATCCCATCTCGCTCGAATAGGCTGTCGCAACGCACTAAAATTAAATTTGGCGCGTGACTTGGGTCTTGAGTTTTTGGAAACGGACAACGATAACCATGAATGATCAGTCGATCAGGTCCCGTATCGATTGCGATGTCTTGCAAGTCAGCGATAGGGTGGATCAAAGAATGATCGACCTTCAAGTCCTTGTAGAATGGAAGAATGATATTGAGTTCATGTCCGGCCTGCGCTAGAGAACTAGGCAACGCGTTCGAAACGTCCGCGAGCCCACCGACTTTTGCATACGGCGTGAATTCCGAAGTAACATAGCAGATTTTCATTTTCGGTTTACGAGTTTGCGGTTAAAAGTTTGTTGCTGAACCGAGCGTTTGCGTAGTCTATGATATTCAAAGACACAATCAATTATTTGAAATGCCGGTCAAATGAAGAAAATTATTTTTGTAGCCCCCTATATTTTGGATGCGACCGAGCGTTTCATAGACGCTGCGACGAAAGTACCTGACACGCGGGTCGGTGTGGTTAGTTGCGATTCGGCCTCGAAACTTTCGGCTAGTATTCGTAGCCGTTTGCATGCTCATTATGCCGTTAACGATATTTCTACAGCGGAATTGCGGCGTGGAGTCGAGGCGATCGGCCGTGAGTTTGGCGGCATTGATCGAATCATGGGGATGTTGGAGCAAATCCAGGTTTCATTAGGTGAGATTCGAGAACAATTGGGTGTGCCGGGAATGGGAGCCCATGCCGCGAATTGCTTTCGCGACAAGGCCTTGATGAAATCTACGCTGCGACAGGCTGGATTGCCGTGCGCTCGGCATCGGTTGGCTCCCTCGATTCCGGAAGCGATGGAATTTGCAGAGCACGTTGGTTTGCCAATAATTGTTAAGCCACCGGATGGCGCGGGCGCGAAGGGAACGTTTCGTTGTGAATCGAGAGAGCAGTTGTTTGATTGTTTGAAGCTTGCAAATCCAAGTTCGTCGCAACCGGTTGTGTTGGAAGAGTTTATTGTTGGACGTGAGCATTCATTCGATAGTATTTCACTGCATGGCGACATCGTTTGGTCATCGATTTCGCATTATTCGCCTGGGCCATTAGAAGTTGTTCGCGAGCCGTGGATTCAATGGTGCGTGATGATCCCGCGTGAAACCGATCTGCCGCAATACCAGCCACTGAAGCAAATTGCACAGAAGGCACTCTCAGTCTTGGGAATGCAAACGGGATTGAGTCACATGGAGTGGTTCTTGCGACCCGATGGCAGCGTTGCTATTTCAGAGGTTGGAGCCCGTCCACCTGGTGCTCAGTTTACAACCCTCATTTCGTATGCCCATGATTTTAATTTATATCAGGCTTGGGCTGAATTGATGATCCATGAGCGCTTTGAAATCCCAGAACGCAAATACGCTGCAGGTGCGGCTTATTTGCGTGGTATGGGAGTTGGCAAAGTGGCTAGAATTCATGGCTTGGATGAAGTTGCGAAGTCGTTAGGGCATTTGATTGCGGAAGCAAAGATTCCTGATCACGGCCATGCACCGAGTGGAAGTTACGAGGGCGAGGGTTATATCATTTTTCGCCACCCAGAAACTCGCGTCGTCGAGGAAGCGTTGAAACAAACCATCAACACCATTCGAATTGAAATGGGATAACTCCATTAAACTTTAGGAAAACACATGAATGTTTTGATGATTTCGCCAGGCTTTCCGGTGGAGCAGCCTTTTTTTACGCGGGGACTTGCGCGTCAAGGCAACCAGGTCATTGGCCTTGGTGATCAACACGAAAACGACTTGCCCGCCATGGCGAAACAGTCCTTGGCGGCCTACCTGCAGGTTCCTTCCTTCAGTGATCAGCAGGCGATATTCAAGATCGTTGCAAATGCTGCAAAGAAAGTTCGCATCGATCGCGTTGAATGCACCTGGGAACCGTACATGGTACTGGCGGCCCAGTTGCGAGAGATATTGAAGTTGCAGGGAATGAGTATCGAACAGACTATTCCTTTTCGCGATAAAGAGAAGATGAAACTGGTCCTCGATCGAAACGGGATTCGAACACCGCGCCATGAAAGCACTCAGACAAAGGACGGCGTTCGTGCGGCGGCTCATCGAATTGGTTATCCGATTTGCGTGAAGCCAATTGCTGGGGCAGGTTCCGCCGACACCTATCGTGTCGATAGCGCTGTGCAGTTGGAAGAAATCTTGCCATTGCTGGGCCACGTGCAAGAAGTCAGTGTCGAGGAGTTTATCGAAGCGGACGAATACACGTTTGACACAGTTTGCGTTGATGGGGAGATCAAATTTTTCAATATTTGTCAGTATCGACCGCGTCCCTTGCTCGGGCGAACGCATCAATGGATTAGCCAGCAGACGATTGCCCTGCGCGATGTCGACGATCCGTTTTACGATAGCGGCCGCAGGATGGGGCAGCAAGTCATTCAGGCCTTAGGATTCCAATCGGGTTTCACGCACATGGAATGGTATCGCAAGGCCGATGGTGAAGCGGTTTTTGGTGAAATCGCTGCTCGGCCGCCGGGCGCTAACACCGTTGACTTGATGAACTTCGCGAACAATTTCGACATTTATTCTGGATGGGCGGAATCGGTAACGAAAGGCACTTTCAGTTTGCCGATTACGAGAAAATATAACGCTGGGCATATTTTCAAACGAGCTCAAGGCAACGGTCAAATTCAACATATTGATGGCCTGGAGTCATTGATGGCGGACTATGGCGAACACTTTTGCGTCGTTGACCTTTTACCAATTGGAGCGCAACGCCGTGACTGGAAGCAGACGTTGCGTTCGGACGGAATGATCATCGCTCGTCATCCGGACTTTAGGACAACTTGCGAAATCCTTGACCAAATTGGGATCCGCTTGCAAATGTACGCTGGTTAAACAAAGGTCATTCGCCAGTTTGACACTTTGTTCTTAGATCACGAATGTCGTTTGCCGTGACAATGCCGACGATCCGGTTGTCACGTACAACGGGCAAGCTACCGAACTCGTTGAGCAGCATGACTTTTTCGGCACGGTCTAACGATGTTTCGGGAGAGATCGTGATGACGTCGGAGATCATGTAAGCTCCCACGAGTGCATCGCGATCGTCTGGGTTTGAGCTATGGAACCGTTCAATATCGTTTGCGGATATGATTCCCGCCAACGTGCCATCGGGATTTTCAACAGGTAGGTGATGAAAGTGATTCCACTGCATAAGGGTCGCCGCAAACTCTAATAAGTCGTCTTCGCGAACGGTGACCAAGTTTGTGATCATGATGCTGTCGACGCGGTCATAGCGGTTGGGAATGCTCACAAGCGTCGACTGGCCGGGGATTTCCCACTCATGAACGGGTCGATCCGAAAGGCCGTATTCGCGCATGTAATTCGTGATCATCAACATTGATTCGTCGACAGTGTTCTTATAGCGAAGTTGTCGAAGTGAATCGATCATCCAGCTCGCACCCGTTTGTCGTCGCACGAGTCGTTGTTCGATGATCGCTAAATAGCCACCGTATTCCGACTCGGGAATACCAATTGACTCGAGGCCTTGTCGTGCCATCGGCAGCAAAGTTTCAAGCAGAAGTTCTGTGGCGTCGAGAGACTTGTCGAACCAACGGAATTCGTTTGACATGCCATTCCGAGCGGCTTTCAGAAAATTTGAACGCACCTCTTGGAAGTGAAAGTGCTGTTCCCAGGCACCGCGCCAGTCGTCGGGCATCGCCAGCATTAGCCCGATCCAAAAGGTAGCGTTTGCCATTTCGTCCTGGGGCGTTGGGCCGGCCGGAATGTAGCGATTTTCGATTCGCAGATGAGCCTGATTGTTGGCAACGCCGTAGCAAGCGCGATTCCATTTATAGAGGGTGCCATTGTGCAATTTCATTGCCTTTAATTGAGGCGTTATGCCTTTGGAGAGCAATTCCATCGAGTTTTCGTCGTCGAATTCAGCAGCAATAATCAAGTTGTAAATCGCGACATCATTTTTGAAAATTTCGACCGCCGACGACTTGAGCCAATTCTTGCCGAACGCAACACGCGGTTGTTTGTCATAGACATAGTTTCCGGTGTGACGTGTCTCGATGCTTTGCCGGAACAAGGCAATTCGTGTTTCGGACCAAAGCTCTTTCCCTAACAGAATTGGGGAGTTGCAAGCGACTGCCAAAACGGGCCCTGCCAGGACTTGGGCCCAATTGTATTTGTCGGCAAACTCATGGGGGTCGATTTGCAAATGGACTTGGAAGCTCGTGTTACACGCTTCGAATAGAATCGAGTTGTGTTTCAAACTGACTTCGTCGACGCCTTCGATATATAAAGAAAAATCTTCTCCCCGCAGTTCCTTGAGAATCTTGTCCAAGATTCGAAAACGAGGACTGGGTGTCATATATTTGAAGTCTAATTCACTTTTGCGAATGGTCGGCAAGATGCCAGTCAATACAATTTCGCTGTTGTAGCGTCTGGCTTCTTCATTAGCCTGCTTCAACAAGTTCGTGAGTTGGTCACCCATTTGCCGTAAGCAACCAGGCAAGGCCTCAAGTGGATCCAAGTTGATCTCGAGATTCCAAAGCGCCAACTCCGAAGTAAAATGTGAGTCGCCGATAGTTTTCAGAATTTGGGGGGCAGTCATGGCCGGCCGCAAGTCGTTTCGAACAAGGCACAGTTCTTGTTCAGCACCGATTCGCGTCACGCCAGACTCGATGAGTCCGTTATCGATCATATGCTCAAGAGCCCTAATATCGTCCAGCAAATGCCGAAGAAATCGAGTCTTAGTCTGACCAGACAGCGCGCTGATGTTTTCGTCGCCCACAGAAATAGATCTCCGTCTTACCCGCACCATTGATTTCTTTCCAAAACGATAACATTTTGCATCGCGTTCGGGAATCATGGTCTTAAAGGTTTGACGTTGCCTTTATCCGCCATCTCTGGCCTAACGGACTAATTTGGAACATACTAGTGGTTGTCCATCCATGGATAAAAGGTACTGCTGCCAAATTCCAAAACAGATTGCACTCAATTGCTATGACCAAATTGCATTTTATTTCGAAGACGTTTCTGGCGTTCCACTCAATATTGTTGTTGGCGGTTGTTGGTTTTGCGCAAACCAAAATTCCAAGTCCACGGGATCCTGTCATTGCAACGACAGAGTCGATCTCAGCTGACCGAGTTCTGGTCGTTGAAAACGCGGATAGTCCTGCTTCCGTCGAGATCACCAAGTACTACATGACGAAGCGCGGCGTCAAAAAGAAACTTTCCGTGCACTGTCAGGACTCGGCAGTTGCTGCCAACAAAGAAACGATGGCGTTTAAGGATTTTCAAAACCAAATCGAAGAGCCGTTACGAAAGTTCTTGGCGAGTAATACTGACATTGATTTTATTGTCTTGACCAAAGGCGTTCCCATTCGTTTGACCGATGCTCCGTTGGGTATTTCGGGATCGCGTTGTTCGCTAGATTCGTTTATTGCAGCTCTTGATTACTCTGAGCGCAAAGACGTTGTTCCTCTTCAATTGAAGGACACCGCATTCACAGGCAAGTGTTATGCGAATCGTTTTTGGAATTCACAGAAGCGATTTACGCACGCTGATTTCGGAGGCTATTTAGTGACACGTTTGGACGGCTACACTGTCGATGACGCGAAATCACTTGTCGATCGCGCGATTGCTGCAGAATCGAAAAAGCCAACGGGTAATATATTGATTGATATCGCTGCCGGATTCGGCGTAGGAGATATTAGCGCGGTTCCTTTTTCACCAGTCAAAGACTCGAAACCTGCCTTGCAGGTGATCAACGAAATGGGTTACAAGCAATGGAATGCCGACCTAGCCGCAGCCGTGAAGAGTTTAGAGAGTGCTGGGAAGCCGGTGATTCTGGAAGACACCGAAAAATTTGCGGGAAAGCAAACTACGTTAATGGGTTATGGGTCTTGGGGAAGCAACGACCCGAAATTTGTCGCGGCCGACTATAAGGGTCTCGTTTTTTCTCCCGGTGGAATTGCTGAGACCGCAGTTTCGACGAGTGGTCGCACATTCTTGCCCACGTCTGGAGGACAATCACTCGTTGCTGACCTAATTGTGAATGGTGTTACGGGCGTCAAGGGTTATTGCAATGAGCCGCTTCTGCTAGCGATCGCCTCACCTTCGATTTTGTTTGATCGCTATACAACGGGTTGGACCCTTGCAGAAAGTTTCTATGCGGCGTCGCGATTTGTTGGCTGGGAAGATATTGTGATCGGTGACCCGTTGTGTGCGCCGTATCGATAGAGCGTGCAAAAAGAAAACAGACTTTTTCGAAAAAAAACTCAATATGGGAACGCCGAAAACGAATCATGTACCTGTCGAGATTAATACGCATTAATTGAGGTCGTAAAAAATGGATATTTCGTCTCGTCTCGTCTCATTGGTAGTCGTAATCTGCGTCTTAGGTGGTCCGTTTCTTTGCGGAATCATCGCCATAATCTGCAACACGATTACCAAAATGAGCCAACAACGCGCAGACGCCAATTTGAAAATGGCAATGATCCAGCAGGGCTACGGGCCCGCGGAGATCGAACGCGTGCTGTCGATGAAAACAAACGGCATTAAGGGAAAGGAAGAATTATCGGCGACCACTTGGCAACCCATCCCAGCCAAACCTGTTAAATAAAATTGAATCTGCGATTCCTGGGTTGCATGGGCCCTACAGTGTTGCAGAAATTTCATTCAAAATGAGTTTTCAAGGCGAGCAGTCGTTTGTATCGCTCGAAGGTTTTTTCGTATTCTTGTACGGAGTCTGGATTCGGCTTGAATCGAGTTGGCGAGCCAGAGGCGTGCCCCTGCAAGAAGTTAGCCCAATCTTTGCATTCATTTTGGAGTGCTTGGTGGCGGAATTTTGCCAATAGTGCCGCACCCCAAGCAGAGCCCTCGGTCGCAGAATCAAGTACGGTGACTGGCGTATTGAAAACGTCCGAGAGGACTTGGCCGAGTTCTGTCGTGCGTGTCAATCCACCGGACAAGATGATTTCCGATGAAGGGAAGCCTTGAGCCGCTAGGACCTCG
>JAHEAM010000364.1 GCA_024642765.1 Planctomycetaceae bacterium | reverse complement strand
CTCAGCATCTTGCGCAGTTTACATCAGGCTCTGACGATCAATATCGTTGGCGTCGCACAATCTTAACCGATGTCTTGCGTATTCCCTTACTTACAGAGTGGAATGAAAGCAATTTGAGCCAACAGCGTGGGAACAATGTTTCAACGAGGCATATCATTCGGCAAGCGAATTCTATTTTATTTGCGCGAGTCTCGATTTTCGTGACGATGGCTCGTAAAACCGGTTACTCAAAAGAAATTCCATTCCGAAGACAATGCATATCATGAGCATGATCAGTGGGTAAAACTCTTGGCCTTGGCGGCTCGTTCCTTGCTGGCGCTCGATTTCTACTTGGTCGCGTGCTATTTGATAGCGGTCTTTTCCTAACGCCTTGTCCAATCCCGATGCATCAATACGTTCCAAATTCGTTGCATTAGGTGGCAGGTTAACACTAAATCCTCTCAGGACAGGTTTATCGTCGCGACTGCCCTTCAGTCGATACTGCCCAGGCAAGTCTGTGAATTTATACGTCAAGTAGTTTTCATGGGCCGAAGCTCGAGTTGGAGCTTGAGTCAGTTCCGGACTAAACAAAGCGTAACTTTCCGGAAACGAACGTGGGTCATTTTTTAGGCGCGCGTATTGCCCAAGCTCCATGTTCAAAGTGTCGCCATTGAGTTGCGCCAAATAGGCCGCCAGCTGCCGCAACAATGCCCAGGTTGGAAAAGGCGTTCCTGAAAAAAGTTGATTCCACGGATCACGGCGTTCTCCGAAAGGGCGGCCCTTGACCGTCGCCGACAGCGATCGTTCGGTGATTGGTGTTGTCATCGTCAGCACTCGACCAGCACCAAAATTCCTTTCGACTATCGCTGGCTGTCGATTGTTATAGCGCAATAAGACCTGCGAGTTAGCGTCGGGATCAGTTGCCACTTCAAATCCCCAATGGAAGTAAACTGGAAATTGAAACCAAGCCAATCCACTTTCATTGGAGCGCAGCAACTTAAAAATCGGGTGCGACATGTCTTCGGGACTTAACGACACGCTGCCATCGATCCGTTGCCAAACATCTTGAAGCTGCCCGCCTAACAATTTTTGGGGAACGGCCTCCAAAAACGATTGGTCAATATGCGATTTACTCGCCGCGTTACTCCCCAAGAAAATCCCAAGTCCGCCGCCCTCGAAAACAAATCTTTCCAGTTGATTCCAGTTGTCTTTCGCTAATGGCGCTGGGTCGAGCAAATAGACCGACTGAAATGTTCGCAGTTCGTACTGTGAAAGTTCATCAGGCTCTATGACACTGACGTCAAAGGGTGCAGCACCTGCCTCTACCAAATTCGCGGGCGCAAGGAGCGCTGTCAAATTCACTGAATTGACGCTGGAAGGAGCCACCACCAATACCTGCCATCGCTTTGAAACTTCAACCGTGAAATAGCGTTGATCGTCAAGCGCCAAACCGTCGCTGCCCAAAACCGAAATGCGTCCATGATGCACACCCAGAGGTAAATCTTGGCCAAGCTGCATGGAAATCGAGATATTTTTCTCCGTGGGAACCTCGACAACTTCTGAATGCTGCCAGAAATCAGTCGGCAACACAGTTTTGCCGTTTTGAACGACAGGCAAAAGTGGATCTGGTTTCTCGACCTCCAGGACAACAGTTCGCGTCGTATCCGGTAGGGACGAAAAAAGATTTGCTTGAACGACCAAACGATTGGATGTCGTGAACCGCTCCGAATCCAATTCAAATGAATTGATCGTCAAATTTTTTGGACGTTCCTCGCCAACATCGATCACGAAAACGGCGGTGTTCCCAACAGCTTGTTCGACCGTTTCAGCCAGACCTAAACTTTCAGAAGCGACCCAAGATGGTTTCGTCAAATCAGTGATCACGTAGATTTCGTGACGGTCCTCTTGAGCATCTTTCAAGAAAACGAAACCCCGCGCCAGCACCGTTGGAAGATCGAGTGGACGATAGTTGATCGTAAGCGATTGGATGCGATTTTGTGCGGCCGCCGTATCAACCGAGAAGAACGGATCATCATCTTGTGTATCGGCAACCGCAATTCGACTGCCCGGTGGCAATTGTGACAACACCCATTTCGTCATTTCTTGGCCGCGTTCAAAATTTGATTGATTGGCACGAACGTAAGTCATTCGCGGCGAATTATCAAAAACAATCAAGGCGGCAACTGGATCAGCGCGGTTGGTAATTGCCGAGCCGGCCGCCGACGTCGTTGCGCGATATGCCATCCACCCTGAAGTCGCGAAACAGCTAACTGCAATCAATAAAAGCAAAACACTTAGAAGCCGACTGCGTTTTCCAAGTGTCGTGATCGCAAACAAAACGCCTGCCAGCAGTGCTAGGATACCGAACCCGACCACTCCAATCCATTCGCCAAAATCCGCTTGCGCAACTGCTGGACCAGCGAGTGCCAAGGCCAACAGTAAAATCAACAGGGCTCGCAAAGCAAGCAGAATCCAATGCCGCAAACGTAAGCTCCGTTGTGTCGAGAGCTGTTTCGCCTGCAAAAATTTCATCGCCGGGAAAACCGCAAGTTTCGGCTTGGGTTGCATCAGCAAGTGCAACACGATTGGCACGCCTACCAGGAGACCGCCGAGCAACAAAAGGAGGCTATTCGCAAAAACCATCGATAATCTTTTACGTTAATTCCGCTGTTCAAGACCTAGCCCGGCGATTTAGCAAATACTCGGTCAACGCTCGATCGAATTGCATACTCGTGTCGAGCGGCACATAGTCGACTCGATTCTTCAACGCTCGAACCTTCAACTCACTTCGGAAATTTTCAATCGCTTCGAGATAGGCCGCGCGAACGCCCGTTGCATCGGAATTGATTTTGGTTCCCGACTCCGGATCCTCGAACAAGTAGTTTCCCGAAAACGGAAACGTCACCTCGGCCTCATCCAAAATATGAAACAGGATAATGTCATGGCCTGCAAACGCCAGTTGAAACAAAGAATCCAATTCGGAAATATCGTCCAAAATCAAATCTGAAAAAACCATCAGCAGACTTCTGTGCCGCAGCATCGAGGCGATCTGTTCGGTACACCGCGGGAAGTTGGTTGTCCCCATGGGTTTGGCTTGCGAAAGCAGAGAAAGAATATTCGGCAATTGGGCACGCTTTGATTTCGGTTTGAGACTTTCGCGAATCGTGTCATTGAAGGTGATCAAGCCCACGGGGTCCTGTTGCGAAATCATCAAGTACGCAAGTGCAGCCGCCAAACAAATCGCATAATCGAACTTTGTTAGGTCCTGGCGATAGGTATAGTCCATCGAATGGCTCAAATCCATCACCAAGTAGCCATTCAAGTTTGTTTCGGCTTCGTATTTTTTGACGTAGTACTTGTCCGTTTTGGCGTAGACTCGCCAGTCTATATTTCGAGGGTCGTCGCCATGAGTGTAACGTCGGTGTTCGCTGAACTGAACGCTAAAACCATGCAGTGGACTTGCGTGCAAACCATGCAGAAAACCTTTCACTACAAATTGGGCGCGCAGATCCAGCCGCTTGATTTGATTGATGACATTCGGCTTTAGGTACTCTTCAACCTGCATGCTGCGGCAATCTATGAAACGTTTGAATCACTACTGGTATTTTTTGATCTGTGGTTCAGGAATGGCTTTTATCAACTGTTCGACAATTTTTTCACTAGTCATGCCATTCGCTTGAGCCTGGAAATTGGTACTGATTCGGTGCCGCAATACGGGCACCGCGACCTTACGAATGTCCTCGAGTGAAACAGAAAAACGTCCGTCCATCGCCGCGATCGCTTTGCCTCCGGAGATCAGAAACTGACCAGCGCGTGGACCGGCGCCCCAATCCACCATCTCGCGCACAATCTCTGGCGCGTCAGGATTTCCTGGCCGCGTTGACCGCACCAATGCCGCAACGTATTTGATGATGTACTCGGTCACGACTACCGAGGACACCAGTTTTTGGAGATTGACGATCGCCTTGGCCGACAGAATTTTCTTGATCTCGGGGGATTCTCCCGCACTACTCGCCGCCAAAATCCTTTCTTCTTCGTCTGCTGATGGGTAGCCAACCTTGATATTGAACATGAAGCGGTCCAGTTGGGCCTCGGGCAGAGGGTAGGTTCCTTCCTGTTCTATGGGGTTTTGCGTTGCGATTGTAAAGAACGGCGTTGGCAGTTGATACGTTTCGCGACCGACGGTTACCTCGCGTTCTTGCATCGCTTGGAGCAATGCCGATTGTGTTTTCGGTGGCGTTCGATTGATCTCGTCAGCCAACAAAATATTCGTGAACACTGGTCCTTCAACGAAACGAAAACTTCGTCGTCCATTTTCATCTTCGTCGAGCAAATTGGTGCCCGTAATATCGCTGGGCATCAAGTCTGGCGTAAATTGAACACGCTTGAAAGTCACATCCATGATTCTGGCGATCGTGCTGACCATCAGTGTTTTCGCAAGACCCGGAACGCCTTCCAGCAAACAATGGCCACGGGTAAAAATCGCTGCGAATAGCTGCT
>JAHEAM010000363.1:1470-4484 GCA_024642765.1 Planctomycetaceae bacterium | reverse complement strand
AGAAATAGAGCGACAAAATTAAAATTCGCCTGCGATCAAAAATTATCCAAGTTTTGTTCGAAGATTGTTGTGCAGCAAAATTGTCGAGCGTCAGACTATTGGTTGGGAGCCGATTCATCGGCTGCGGCTGCTCGCGGGACGAGCGACTTGAGCTGTTGAGCGTATTCGGAAAATCGATCATGCAAAAGATCCGAAACGCCTTTTGTGATTTCGTTGGCAAGTATCGCTTTGCCAGTTTTGAGGTCAACCAATCCAGCATTGGTATCATCCGCTGCCAACTTGATAATTCCAGCTGCTTCTTTCGCTCGCTGTTGCGCGCCTGCATCATTGAAACCAGGTTTGGACAAGAGCCGACCAAGGGTTCGGTGTGAATAGTACAAGTAACCTTTTGCTTGGCGGCGAAACATATTCAACGAGTAGTTTGGCAAGTCAAATTCCGATTTAGTAACTTTGATTTCATCTTGGCCCGCTGCTCCTCCCGGCATGCCACCACCGGGCATTCCGCCGCCTGGCATTTTGCCGCCACCGGCTTTTCCTCCAGAATTGCCTTGATTTTGTTGTGTTGCTTTACTTTGGGTGTTCTTACCCAATGGATCAATCAAGTAGACGTCATCGAACAACAGGGAACGTCCCACGTATTCTTCGACTTTCTTATAAATTGCGATTGCCTCGCGGTCCAAAGCGTCCCCAGTAAAAGCAATGACATTGTCAATCGATGTGGGCAGCGCTGCGGCTGGAATGTTTGTTAGTTTTCCCAAAGCATCGACCGCATCGGCACGAATCCAAATCGGCAATTTCGAATCCGTGATGACATTATTGATCGTTTGGGCAATGTCTCCGTTCGAGCCAGCGTTTTGCAGATTCCCGAGGACTTGGACACATCGTCGCATCATCCACTGGCTGCCGTCTGTTTCCCACTGATCTTGTCCAGTCGCTTGATTGCTGAGGACGGAAACAGCGAATGTCGACAGGGCTTTTAGATCTGCTGAGTTACCGCCGTTTGAGGCACCAAGAATTTCAGTGATTCTCACCAAGCCACTGATCGCACCGACTTTGAGGTAAAGCGGTACGCCATTATTTTCAAGCAAAGAAACAAGATAAGTCGTGGCATCCGGGTTTGGCTGAGGCAGTGTAGCGCTGTCGCCATCACTCAAATCCATCATGCTGATCATCACAACGGCATTCAAACGAGCGGCAGGATTGTAGTTCCCTTCAGCAATTTTCTTCAACCCACCGGTTGCCAAATCGACCACTTGTTTGCGATTTGCCCCAGTTACTCGCTGCGAAAGAAAGTCTTTCAAAAAGTCCTTTCGGATCGAACCGAAACTTGCAACAACATCGTCGTCAGTTTGAGTCAGGTAGGGAAACAAGAACTCTCTGAAAAATGGCTCGACAACCGACATGTTTCCGCTTCCCGCAAGAGCTTCCACGACGGCCTTGCGATCATTTTTGCGAACGTTTTCAATGACGCGATTGTTCTTTTCAATGTCGCGAAGTTGTTCATCGCTTTCCAATCCTGTCAAAGCGATGGTGCGATATTTTTCTGGCAAAGGAACGACGTCGTACGTTTCCTGCGCAAATACTACAGTTCCCAAGAGCAAGAATGAAAGTGCCGTGCCCACTGACAAAATTCGTTTCGACAATAATGGAAACATAGTATCTCTCGCTCGGTTCGAAAATTGATTGCCTTAGATAAAGCATAGCAAAAAAACGCCAAAAAACAACTTTTCGCACCCTAAAGAGGAGCTTAGTTCGTCAACAAAGCTTGTTTTTTGGCAGAGCAACGGCCTAGGAGTCGGCATAATAGGCATTACCCGACGATCGGTTTCATTTAGTTCGATGCGCCGCGCGCAGCAAACGATCATTGATGGCGATCCCGATGCCTTCGTTCATGGCCTTAGCCATAACGATCAGATCGTAACCAGAATCGTTCGCCAATCGCAATTGTTGGTAAACGGTCCGAGCCAATTCGGTCGCCTCCCGCGGCATTTGTTGCCAGGTCCATTGGCTACGTGGAAAGGGCAATGCGGATGAGTCCGGCAAGTCCAACGTTGCCAGGATCAAAACTCGTTTCCCCGACTCAAGAGCTTGACATGCTGTAAGTAAAAGCTCCGTTGACTCAACAACAACCAATGGAGTGTCGATCGAGTAATGCAAGTGATGCTGCCCAGGACTTAGGGTTTGCAGCCGATTATGCTCACTCAGCTCGGTGCCCAGGATCGCCTCCAATTCATCTCGAGAGATTGCACCGGATCGCAACAAAACCGGGGGGGATTGTGTCAAGTCGACAATTGTCGATTCGATACCAACCTCGCAACTACCGCCATCTAAAATCATATCGACGTCGTCACCCAAATCAGCACGCACGTTTTCTGCCGATGTTGGGCTAACCTTTGTGAATCGATTTGCAGAAGGTGCAGCAAGTCCGCCAGCAAATTCCTGGAGCAAACGCAGGGCAATAGGGTGGTTCGGAATTCTTAACCCAATCGTACTTTGGTTTGCAGAAATAATGCTTGGGACGTCTGAGTGCTTGCGCAAAACGATAGTGAGTGGTCCAGGCCAAAATGCTTCCGCCAATCGAAAGGCATGATCCGGTACATCGATAGCCCATTTGCAAATTTGTTCTGGGTGTCCAAGATGCACGATGAGGGGGTGGTTTGCCGGTCGCCGTTTCACGGCGAAGATTTTCGCGACGGCCGTGACGTTTTTTGCGTCGGCCGCAAGTCCATACACGGTTTCGGTTGGGAGAGCGACAAGTCCGCCAGCACGAAGGACTTGTGCTGCACGGCGAATAGTTGCGTCGTCAATGATGGGAGCAGTTAGAGGCATTCTGCATTTTCGAACCTAAAACAAACGTAAATGACCGCAGCAGACACAACGTGCAGGCCGGTGCAGCAATATAAGTCCGCATGTTGCAATCATTAGAAAACCAAGTGCAAAAGCTGAAAATCTATAGGGCTGATGTTGTTCCTTGCGCCAGCACGAACTGCAATATTTTAACCGACTTTGGGGCC
>JAHEAM010000363.1:0-1460 GCA_024642765.1 Planctomycetaceae bacterium | reverse complement strand
AAAATTGAAAACGGCTCGTTTTATGAGCTGATTAAAGTAATTGATTTTTTGAATCGCTCGCCGACACCCCCTCATTCTAATCAAACCTCCCAGGTATCTGTTTGCAAGCTAGACGAAAGCTGCCAAATTGAACTCCCATTTTGCCGCATTGTTACGGGAAAACCGCGCAAACCGTCACAAAATGAAATTCTGTCGAGAGCGAGGAGCTCAAAGCGGTTTTTTGTTTCCGTTTTGGTCGACACTTACAAGAGTGACATTTGTCGAAAAGATGGCTGTCTCTTGGTGCTTGTCGGTACTTTTGTAAACGTCGACTTCGTAAGTTACCGAAGTATGTCCAACTCGCATTCGCTTCGTCACAAATTTTAAGATCGTGCCTTGATGTACTCCGTGCTTGAATTCAATCTTGTCCATACCGATTGTGACAAAATGGTGTTCTGGATAGTCGAGAGTCACGGCAATCCAAGCGATTTCGTCGACCCACATGAGCATATAACCGCCAAACAAAAACCCATAGTGGTTGAGGTTTTCGGGCATTACTAGTTTGAATGTTTCCATGGTCGCCCTCTGTATTGGAGCAAATCGAATAGTGAACGAGGCCCCCCACCGCCACAAAAAGTGCCATTCGCTGGGAATTGGCGGGTTGAACCTAGAATTTTAGCGGAAAGCACAACAATCAAAAACTGGGTCCCTTGATACAAACAGGCCGAGTATGGGTATAATTTGCGATTTGGTTTTGACGAGTCGGCAAGGTTGACATCGGAGCCGATCGTTTTTTGGTGGTGTTATGAATCAGGCCCTTTTGACGGGCGTCTACTTAAATTGAACTTTTCTGTACGATGAACCTAGCTGTACATAGCCGACGTGGAGAACTAACGAACGTGAAACTAGCCGATTTATTGGCACCCTTTTCGCCGCCCGAAACGGTGTTTGTGGAGCGATTGCGTTACTGGACGTTGGCGAAACCTGACGAAGTTTCGTTCCGTTTCCTGCCCACTGGCGATGAAGACGTTCGGCAATACACGTTTTCGCAGTTGGACCAACGTGCCCGAGCGATTGCCGCGCATTTGATTGCCGAAGGCCATCGCGGACAACGCGCCTTGCTAATGTTTCCGCCTGGGCTGGAGTTTGTGGAGGCGTTGTTCGGTTGCTTTTACGCGGGCATGATCGCGGTGCCGGCCTATCCGCCGCGTCGCAATCGAAATATGGGTCGAATCAATGCAATCTCGGAAGATGCGGAGGCCGCAGTCGCCTTAACGATCACAGACGTGATCGAGCGCAGCGATGGAATGCTTGACGACGCACCAAGCCTCAAACAAATCAACTGGATAGCATCCGAAAAAATCCCGACGGAATTGTGCAGCGACTGGGTCAAACCCAAAGTCAATGCGACCGACACTGCGATCATGCAATACACCTCTGGGTCGACTGGCTCACCTAAGGGCGTAATGTTAACGCATTTC
>JAHEAM010000013.1 GCA_024642765.1 Planctomycetaceae bacterium | reverse complement strand
CGTCTTCGGCTCCTTCGATTGCCGATGTCAAGGCCTTGTGCCCGCCAGCAATCAGGCCCTGCACCATTTCGGGTTTTGACCGAAACGTTGGGGGGCATTCACTCGCATCGAGTACACCTAATCGGCCAGACGTGCCGGCACCGACATAGATCAACCTGCCGCCAGCGCGAAAACTCCTTGCAATGGTTTCGATAGCTTCGGCGATCTGTTTTGATTGACACGCCACCGCTGCGGCAAGCGTTGCATCTTCGGTCGACATTAGCCGCACAATTTCGATTGAGGATAATTCATCAAGATGCTCCGACGCAAGGTTTGATTGTTCGGTTGTCAGGTACTGCATAAAAAAGTGCGCCGTACGAATTTGGATTGGGCCTGATAAACTGTATCTACTTTCGAAACTCCGGCTTTGATTTTAGAAGACGGCATTGAGATTGACATTGGCCTTTCGACTGGAAACGAGATTTTACATGCTCTTGACAGAAAAACTTGGCGTACTCGACTGGTGCGCCTTAGGCGCAGTTATTGGAATTGCTGCTTGCATTGGCCTTTGGACTAGCCGCAAGAATCGGTCAGGAGACGCTTTTCTACTTGGCGACCGGAATATGCCATGGTGGGCCATCATGGGCTCCATCGTCGCGACTGAAACCAGCGCGATCACTGTTTTGAGCGTAACGGGATTGGGTTTCGGTGCGACGGGAATGAAATATTTGCAACTGGCATTGGGATTGTGCTTGGGTAAATTGATCGTTTCTTGGGTTTTGATGCCGCGTTTTTTTGACGGACAATTGATGAGCGCCTATGAAGTCCTCGAAGCGAAACTGGGCAAGCGTGTCCGACGTTACGCCGCAGGTATGTTTTTAGTCGCGCGAAATATTGGCGATGGTTTGCGTCTGTCGCTTGCTGCGATGGTGATTCAAGAACTACTGGGTTGGAGCTATGTCTACAGTGCATTGGCTATCGGACTTGTGACGATCGCATACACGCTCTTGGGTGGAATGCGTTCAGTGGTTTGGAACGACTGCGTTCAATTGTTGATTTATATTGCCGGAGGTGTGGCGACATTATTTGTCGTTGCGAATGCACTTCCGAACGGGTGGCAAGAGCTTGTTGAATTCGGTAGACAGACAGGTCGACTTAATATCTTTGAGTTTGGTTTTTCAATTAGCAATCCCTGGACTATTTGGGCGGGTGTCATTGGCGGCGCGTTCTTGTCACTTGGCACGCATGGAACCGATCACATGATGGTGCAACGGTACTTAAGTGCAGGCAATACTCGTGATGCGTCGCGCGCATTGATAGTTAGCGGGTTTGCCGTTTTTGTGCAGTTCGCACTTTTTTTGTTTGTCGGAATTTCGCTGGCTTGCTTTTATCAAAATGGCGGTGTGACATTCGATAAGCCCGACAAGGTATTCGTTCATTTTGTCCTCAATCATTTTCCGATGGGTACAGGACTGATCGGGCTGATTCTCGCTGCAATCCTAGCGGCAACGATGTCGACGTTATCCAGCTCGTTGACGGCATCCTCGTCTTCATTGATTCATGATTTATGGCTGCCCTTCGCCATACGATTTCGGTTAGTGTCTGCGAAACCCATTCAAAACCACGACGTTTCCTTGACCAAGACACGGGCGGTCATTGCAGCATTCGGTGCGATTCAAATTACGATTGGAATCTGGGCGGGGACTTGGCATTCGTCGGCTATTGAAATCGCGCTGGCGATAGCGGGCTTTGTGTTTGGCCTGTTGTTGGGGCTGTTTGCGCTCGTCGTTTTCGTGAAACGAATCGGTGAGAAAGCTGCAATTGCGGGCGGTTTGTTTGGACTAGGGATTGCGTTGATCGTGAAATTTGTGCTGCCGATCTTTGGCATTAGCGTTGCTTTTGATTGGCTTGCGCTAGTCGGAGCGACATCGACGTTCGCTTCCGGATGGCTCTGGCAGTATTTCTTTAATGACCGGCCGTAGCATTTTTCGACCGTCACGCCGTCGGACTAGTTCAATCGCTATATTTCGTGGAAACAAATCCCGCCGTCCATCTTTTTCTGGTTTATACTCAAAGTAGCTGGGTTGGTTCTTCGGAAGGCCATCGAGAATTCAAGCTGTAATTTTTCGGGATACATTCATGCAACGAAATATTTTTTTCTGTTTGGCAGTTTTGCTGTTTTTTGTTCCTGCGAGGATTGTCTTAGGCCTGCAGGGAACGGCGGTCGAGCAGCCTAAGGTTGCGGGGGGTATGTTTCCCGATTCAGTTATCGAGCAAATAGAATTTCGTTGCGTTGGACCTTTTCGAGGTGGCCGCAGCGCGGCCGTCGAAGGCGTGCATGGCAATCCAACCCGTTTTTATATGGGTGCTTGCGGCGGAGGCTTGTGGACAACTGATGATGGCGGTTCGAGTTGGAAAAACATTTCGGATGGATTCTTTGGTGGCTCGATTGGTGCTGTTGCGGTAGCTCCGTCTGATTCAAACGTAATTTATGTTGGCGGCGGTGAAGTCACTGTTCGAGGAAACGTCTCCCACGGCGATGGCATTTGGAAATCAGTTGACGCCGGAAAATCGTGGAAGCATGTTGGCCTAGCCGATTCGCATCATGTCCCACGGATCAGAATTCACCCCAAAGATTCGGAAATCGTTTATGCGGCAGCTCTGGGACATCTTTACGGACCGAATAGCGAACGAGGCGTCTATCGATCTCGCGATGGCGGGAAGACTTGGCAACGCGTATTGTTTGTCAATGACGAAGTCGGAGCGTGTGACTTAGTCTTAGACCCAAACAACCCGCGAGTGCTCTACGCGTCGACTTGGAAGATTCGCCGTACGCCCTACAGTTTGGAAAGCGGTGGTGAAGGCTCCGGACTTTGGAAAAGCACGGATGGAGGAGACAATTGGGAAAACATTAGTCAACACGATGGCTTGCCTAGCGGTCCGCTGGGGATCATTGGCGTTGCCGTTTCTTCTGTTAACTCCGATCGCGTCTGGGCGATGATTGAGGCTCCCGAAGGTGGCTTGTTTCGCAGCGACGACAGCGGACAGAAATGGACGCGTGTGAATAGCAACCGCGACTTACGGCAACGCGCTTGGTACTACACGCGAGTCTACGCTGATCCTCAAGATCTAGATGGGGTCTATGTTCTCAACGTTTCCTTTCATCATTCGCGCGACGGAGGAAAAACATTTGAATCTATTCGTACGCCACACGGTGACCACCACGACTTATGGATCGACCCAGAAGACAACCAACGCATGATCGTTGCGGATGACGGCGGCGCTCAGATTAGTTTCAATGGAGGTGAAACATTTTCAGCTTACGACAATCAACCAACCGCGCAATTCTACCGAGTGACTTCTGACAACTATTACCCTTGGCGAATTTACGGTGCCCAGCAAGACAACTCAGCGATTCGAATTGCACACCGTGGACGCGGTGCGTTCCTGACTGAAAGTGACTGGGAAAACACGGCGGGTGGCGAAAGTGGTTTCCTTGCTCCCGACCCGAACGATCCTGAAATTGTTTACGGCGGTTCCTATGGAGGGTACCTTTCGCGGCTCAACCACAAAACCGGGGAGACTCGCAGTGTCGACGTTTGGCCAGACAACCCAATGGGTCACGGCGCGATCGACACACAGTTTCGTTTTCAATGGAACTTCCCGATTTTGTTTTCAAAACACGATCCGGCCGTTCTTTATGCGGCGGCCAATGTGTTGTTCACAACAAATGATGGTGGGCATTCTTGGACGCAGATCAGTCCAGATTTGACTCGCAACGACCCACGGCGGCTTGGCCCAAGCGGCGGCCCAATCACCAAAGACAACACGGGCGTCGAATACTATTGCACGATTTTCGCAGTCGCTGAATCCGCGCTCGAACCTGGCGTGATTTGGTGCGGGAGTGACGATGGCCTGATTCACGTCACTCGTGATGCGGGTGCGAATTGGACAGATGCAACGCCGCCGGAAATGCCGGAGTGGACACAGATTAATAGCATCGAAGCGGACCCCTTCGAAGCCGGCGGATTGTATGTTGCGGCAACGTCGTACAAATCAGATGACTTCAAGCCCTACCTATTTGTTACGAAAGACTTCGGTGTGACTTGGAAAGAAATCGATGCGGGGATTCCTCGAAAGGAATTTAATCGAGTTATTAGAGCCGATCCAACGCGCAAGGGCTTGTTGTACGTCGGAACAGAACGCGGAATATTTGTGTCTGTCGATGACGGCGAACATTGGCAATCGATGCAAAACAATTTGCCCGTCGTGCCTGTTACCGATTTGATGGTTCGAGACAATGCGCTCGTTGTTGCGACACAAGGTCGAGCTTTCTGGATGATCGACGATTTAACTTTGTTGCGGACATTCGACGATTCACATTTGACGAATGTTCTACATGTTTACAAGCCTCTGGACGTTGAACGCATTGGTGGCGGTGTCGGACGAGCGTCTTTGACAGCAGGCGCCAATCCGCAACAACAAGTATCCTTATGCTTCTGGTTGAAGGAGTTGCCAGCAAACGACGTCAAAGCTGTATTGAAAATCATAGATCCGGCCGGACGAGAAGCTGCCGTTTTTACAACGGACAAAACCGCGGGAAAGGGCCAAGCAAAACTTGAATTGAACGCTGGTTGGAATCGCGTTGATTGGAACTTGCGGTATCCAGGTGCTGAAACGTTTGACGGATTGGTGCTTTGGGGAGGCGGGACAGGTGGTCCAGAAGCGGCCCCCGGCGAATACAATCTAGAACTCAGCATTGGTGATTCTACAACCTCACAATCGGTCGCGATTAGCCGCGACCCACGCTCAGGTGCAACAAACGAAGACCTTGCAGAACAATTTGAATTCTTGTTGGTTGTTCGCGATAAACTCTCCGAAATACACAAATCGATTACCAAGATCCGAACTGTGCGCACACAATTAAGCGAATTCAAAAAACGATTCAAAATGAATGAAAAATTCGCCGAGTTGATTAAGAAATCGGATGAAATTTCCCAACAGCTAACCAATATTGAAGAGTCTCTGTATCAAACGCAGAACCAAAGTGGCCAAGACCCATTGAATTTCCCAATTCGGCTTAATAACCGATTGTCAGGACTGGTTGGCGTTGTTTCCCAAGGCGATAACGCACCAACACGACAAGCGGTTCGCGTGCGCGACGAACTATTGTTGCTGGTCGACGAACAATTGCTAAAGTTGCAGTCACTACTTGGCTCAGAGGTGGAGCAATTCAATGCCGATGCCAACAAGCTGCAGGTCCCATTGATCTTCGACGGAGATTGATAAATTGATAGACTATTCCCAAACACTTGAATTTTCTGGAACAAAATGAAGAACAAGTCGTTTTTATGGGTTGGCATATGTGCGTTGGCACTATCGTTTTCCGCAGCGAAAATCCCTGCCTGCCAAATAGAAGAAACCCGAGTCGATCGCCATCTTTTTCAGACACAAGAGGTGATCCCAGCGAAATTTGGCGGCTGGGTATTTCAAGTTGGTTCAACTCCCCGATTGATTTGGCGAGACGTCGACGAAGTTCGTCGACTCGGTCGCGATGCCGCATTTGATGTACGCTGGTTCGACTCCGAATTGAACGAATCCCCAGAACCAAACGCTGCCGGTCGATGGCTTGCATCCATTCAGGGCTTCGCCCCAAATGGCACACCAATGCGACGTGCTTTCACTTTTTTTGCATTGCCGACAAAAATCGACAATAACTTCGTCCCAGATTTGACATTCGAATTTACGAACTTTCCTGGGCCGAATGCGCCATCATCGTGGAAGGAATTCAAGCCTGAGTTTGATCGAATCAGCCGGGATATTTTGAATCGTTCGCTAATCGATTCGGAAAAGGGTGCAATCCTGATTGCTGGAATTGCCGAATCTGTACCAGTTGGTCGACCGCGCATCCCTATTGAATCAACATCTGTTGTTAACGACGACTTCCACTTGGCGCTCAAATTGAAACTAATGAAAGCCACGGTCAGAACGCTACAACCTCACCGCTTAAGAGAATCGCCTGCGACAATGTTACATGATGGGGCTCCCGCAGACGCAGGTGTCCCTATTGATGCCAAGACCAAAATTGACGACTTTTGCCGCGATTGGGCTAAAGCAACCAATGAACCATTCGTAACCTTGATTGCCAGACGCGGCGTCATCATCACGCATCAGGCATTTGGCAACGATGAAAGTGACGTTCCAATCACACAGGATTATCGTTGTTGGGTTGCTTCAATTACAAAAACTGTAACGTCGATTATGTTCAGCCAGTTCGTTGACCAGCATTTGATCGAACTTGATTCGCCCATATCAAGTGTGTTTTCAGATTACCCGCTCAATGACTCCCACGTGCCAACATTTCGACAATGTCTTAACCATACGTCTGGGCTGTCCGGGCACAGCGACTTTGGCGGAATGAAAAATCCTCATCTTGAAAACGTGATTCTTAATGGTATTGATGTAAATGAACCTGGAAAAGCATATGCCTATAGCGGCATGGGCTTTGAGCTTGTTGCCAAAGCAATGGAAATTGCCTCTGGCAAAAGTGCCGCGCGGGTATTCCATGAACACCTATTCCAGCCACTCGGATTTGGAGACGCTGCCCTGGGAAATGCCAGTTCGGACGGAGAGTTCACTGCTATGGAATTGGGGATTTTAGGGCAATGGGTTGCGAACGAAGGCAGTTATGGCAACAAGGAATTCATCAACCCAGCAACGTTTTCTGAATTGCTGCCAAAACCGCTGGAGATTCCGGGAGCAACTGAAGAACAAGGACTTGGATTGCACTGGGTTCGCCACCGCAAACCGGGTTCGGCAAAAGACTCAATGCGACCGGAAGACCAATTGTATGGAACTCACACTGTCGGTCACGGCTCTTTTTCCGGCTGCATCTTTGTTGTTGATTTGGACCAAAAATTGGTAATCGTTCAGGTTCGGAAAAAGTACAGTTCCAAGGATGATGATTGGTATTATCGTTTTTTTCAAATGGTCGCCGAAGCAATCGATTCCAAGTAAATTACAGGAAATCATAGTGGCCGCGTGATTTCGAATCAACGATTTACCGTTATCAAAGCTCGCCTTGGACGCCCAGTTGATGATAGTAGTGTTCGACGGAAGATTGATTTTCCAGCAACCAGTCGATCGTGGGTTCGTTGTTGAGTGCCTTGCGAATCACTTTCAGGGTGGCCTCGCGGTGAATTTCGAACAGAGCGTTATGGTCAATCTCTTTGAGATCAATCACGCTGGGATCCAACCAGACCGAATAAATGATCCCGAGTTCATTGGCTTTCGAACGATCAATGATTCCCTGTCGCACAGCATCCAAGACGCCGTTGGCAATGCCCGCTTGAACCGAACCCATCAAGATATTGGTGTAGCGCGAGTTGCTCACCGTGACCTTGCTGACCATCAACGTTGCCGGTTTGACCTGCACGTCGCTGTTGAGGATTGCGAAGACTCGGGTATGTCCTTTGACCTGGTCGCCAATCAAGGTTGCCATGGCGGTTCCGACGGGTCCGTCCAATTCGCCGATCACAATTTCCGGTTCCGCGCACAAGTATGCATCATCACCCTCAACCAAAGCCTCACCCGTTCGCAATCCAATCCGAGACATACTTTCCTCTGTTTTCGAAAGATCAAATGGTTCGCAGCAAATCACACGGTTACTCAATAACCCGTTGTGCGACCGAGCAAGCGAGCTTACAGGATAGACGATTTGCCTTGGCTGCTGTAGTGACCCATTCTCATTGCTTCCAAAATGAAACCCTGTGAGCCAGCAAAAACCAGTGGATTCGAAACGCCGTTGGAAAACAAACGACGACTTTACTCGCACAGTTGGTACAATAAAGTTTACACATTTTCGGGTTGACCATTCACGGAAACAGAGCACGATATCATGGCGAGACGCCAACCATTTTTGTTCGTTGCACGCTTCGTCGTCGCGGCCTTCTTCTTTTCGTTCAGCGTCGACACCGATTTCTTGCACGCTCAACAGCCGTCACCCGACGTCGCGAACAAGCAAACTCAGCAGCCATTGTCCTACAACGCCGACATCCGTCCAATCTTGGCGACCAATTGTTTTCCTTGTCATGGACCAGACGAAGCAACACGGGCCGCGGACTTGCGGTTGGATTCACTACAAGGTGCAACGGCGGACCTCGGTGGCTACCCAGCGATCACACCCGGCTCCCTCGCCGACAGCGAGTTGGTCGAACGCATCGAGGAATCCGATCCTGACCTGCGGATGCCTCCAGCCGACTCCAATAAAACGCTTACGGTCGAGCAGATTCAGGTCCTGCGAGAATGGATCGAATCGGGAGCGGACTACCAAGCCCATTGGTCGTTTGTTGCGCCGCAGAAATCAGCTTTGCCCGACGTTGACGCCAAACGCTTTCCTGTATGGGCTGAGCACGCAATCGACCGATTTGTATTGCAAAAAATGTTAAACGAAGGCCTCTCTCCTGCCCCACCTGCTGCGCCCCGAACATTAATTCGACGTCTGTATCTCGACTTGGTTGGTCTCCCTCCGACAACGGACGAATCAGAGCGTTGGAATCAAGAACTTACGATGCCACCCCTCGGACTCAGCGGCTTCAACGAAGCAGCCTATGCCGCGTTGGTCGACGAGTTGCTTGCATCGCCGCACTACGGCGAACGGTGGGCTCGACGTTGGCTTGATTTGGCGCGGTATGCCGATACGAATGGCTACGAAAAAGATCGTGCTCGAAACATTTGGCCCTTTCGCGACTGGGTCATCAAGTCCTTCAACCGTGACCTCCCCTTCGACCAATTCACGATTCAACAATTGGCCGGCGATCTATTGCCCGAAACGGAACGGGACCATTTGGTTGCGACCGGCTTTCATCGCAACACAATGCTCAACGAAGAAGGGGGCATCGACCCACTCGAGTACCGCTTCTATGCCATGACCGATCGAGTGGCGACGACGGGTACAACATGGCTGGGCCTGACGCTCGGATGCGCCCAATGCCACACACACAAGTACGATCCCGTCACACACAGTGACTATTACCAAATCATGGCGATCCTGAACAACGCGGACGAACCGGACCTGGAGTTGACTTCTCCTGCGGACATTCAACATCAACGCGAACGTCTCGCCGAGGCCGAGCGATTGATCGCAGAACTCCCTGGGCATTGGCCAATCGACGATGCCGAAAAACCCGGCGCCGAATCCAATCGTCAACAAAGTCTTGAGGCGGCTTTTCAAAATTGGTTGCAAGCCTCGCGAGCCAACACGCCTAGCTGGCAATCGCTGCGTCCTACGACTGCGACGTCGGCGACATTGAGGCTCACGACTGAACCAGACGATTCCATTTTTGTGTCGGGGGACATCACCAAGGACGACCTTTACACGTTGACGTTTTCGAATGTTGCGGCGGGGACCTCGGCGATTCGTTTGGAGGTGTTGCCCGATGAGCGACTACCGGGACGAGGGCCTGGGATGGCGTATTTCGAGGGGCCCAAAGGCGATTTCTTTTTGGGTGAGCTGACGGCGAGCATCGAAACGACTGAGGGCCTGCGGCCGCTGGCCTTTGGCAACGTTTCGGAAACCTACACGAAAAACAATTTCGGCGGAGATTCGGCTGGAGCTCGATTTGCATTAGACGGAGACCCGCAAACCGGCTGGTCTTGTGCTGGCCAATCGGGTCAACAGAATGTCGCTGTTTTCAATCTTGCGGAGCCGTTGCCGGCACTGAGCTCGATCACAATCACGTTGAGGTTTGGGCGGCACTATCCGTGTTCGCTTGGTCGCTTTCGAATTTCAACCACTGCCAAAGTTGGCGATGTCGTAGCTCAAGGAACAGAGCCGTTGGTTGAAACTCTTCTTTCGCTTCCCGAAAGTCAATTATCGGTCGAGCAGCAAACTCAGCTTCGAAACGCGTTCTTACTCCAGGCTACTGAGCTCAAGGAACAGAGCGACCGAATTCGAGAACTTCGGCAGCGTCCCAGCGTGCAGACAACGCTTGTGATGCGAGAGCGACCAGTTGCCAATCCACGTCCGACCTTTCGGCACCATCGCGGCGAGTTCTTGCAACCGAAAGAAGAAGTAACTCCTGGTGTTCCAGATTTCTTGCCTACCTTGAACTTGCAATCGGGCACCCCTCCTCGCCTGGCATTTGCTCGCTGGTTGGTCGCGAGAGAGAACCCACTGACACAACGCGTCCAAGTCAACCGCGCGTGGTCGGCTCTGTTCGGCAAGGGACTCGTGGGTACAGAAGGTGACTTTGGTTTGCAAGGCGAACCGCCATCGCATCCCGAGTTGCTCGACTGGTTGGCCGTAGAATTCGTCGAACAAGGCCAATCAGTGAAACGCTTACATCGCGTTTTGGTCATGACTGCGACCTATCAACAATCCTCCGCCACAACGGCGCTACAACAAAGACATGATCCGCAAAATCGTTACCTCTCGCATGCGAATCGAACACGTCTTGAGGCCGAACAAGTCCGAGATCTAGTGCTGACGGCGTCGAGTCTATTGAACCCGCAGCAATTCGGCCCCCCGGTCCATCCGCCGCAGCCCGAGGGAGCCACTGAAACGGCCTACGGTGGCGCTGGTTGGAACGCGAGTACCGGTCCCGATCGTTATCGTCGCGGCATCTATACGTTTCTCAAACGAACAGCACCATACTCGATGTTCAATACGTTCGACGCGCCCACCGGAGAGTTCTGCCTCGCCCAGCGCGAGGTTTCCAACACGGCCCTGCAGGCGTTGACCCTCCTCAACGACACAGTGATCAGCGAGGCTGCCGAGAATCTGGGTGTGATTCTTGAATCGGCTGGCGGTTCGGATGGCGATCGAATCACTGCCCTTTTCCAACGATGCCTAAGCCGCCCCGCATCGGCAGAAGAGATCGACCGTGTGATTCACTTCGTCGAAACTCAGCGGACTCGCATCGAGGCCAACGAGTTGAAATTCATAGAACTGATTCCGAATGTTATCAAAACCCACAACGAACAGGCCTCCAAACAAACTGATACCGAAGTTAATGAGGAACAAACGTTGCGACAAAAAGAAATTGCAGTCTGGGCCATCACGGCTCGAGCGATACTGAATCTGGATGAAACGATCACTAAAAATTGAGCACCGACCTACATGTTGAACAGCAGACCTGCATAATGAACCGCACACTAACAATTTGAAACAAAAAAACTAGTACTGAGCAAAAAGCCGATCCGTCAAAATAAGGCACAACTATGAACTGTCAAACACACCTTTCGCAGGAACGCGGCGTTCGCGCCACGCGACGTTGGTTTCTTGAGCAATGCGGCGTGGGTCTTGGCAAGATTGGGCTCGCCACATTGGCTGGCGGTAGCCTCGTTGGCAGTGCAAGTGCATCGCAACCTTCACGCACGCCTAAAACCCAAGCGCGGTCCTTTGGAAAAGCTAAGGCCGTCATTCATCTCTTCATGGCTGGAGCGCCCTCGCATCTGGAGCTCTTCGACTACAAGCCCGAATTGGTCAAATACGACGGCAAGTCCTTGCCGCCGTCGATCATCGGCGACCAACGTTACGCCTTCATTCGTTCGGATGCTGCGGTCATGGCTCCGCGATTTTCGTTTGCGAAACATGGTGAATGTCAAATGGCGTTGGGGGAACCCCTCGTTCACCTTGCCAAAATCGCAGACGACTTGTCCCTTGTTCGTTCCGTCCACACCGACCAATTCAATCACGCGCCGGCACAGATTTTGTTCAACACGGGTTTCGCGCAGCCAGGTCGAGCTTGCATAGGCTCTTGGGTGACGTACGCGTTAGGGGCTGAGTCGAAAGACCTGCCGGCGTTTGTCGTGATGAGTACTGGAGCTGGGATCAGTGGCGGCTCGGCGAATTGGTCCAGCGGGTTCTTGCCAACCAAATTCACCGGCGTGCGGTTGCGAAACCAAGGTGACTTGATCTTGAACCTAGCCAATCCGTCCGGCGTTGACGAACGATTGCAAAAAGACTCCCTCGACTTGATCCAAGACCTCAATCGACAGCAAGCCCGGTTGTTGGGCGATCCGGAAATTGAAACACGAATCAGTTCGTATGAAATGGCCCACCGTCTGCAAACTAGCGCTCCAGAATTGATGGACCTCAAAAGTGAATCGCGTGAGACTCTGGAACTCTATGGTTGCGATCCCGAGAAACCGTCGTTCGCGCGAGCCTGTTTAATCGCAAGGCGAATGGTGGAACGAGGTGTTCGCTTCATCAATATCTATCACGAAGGCTGGGACGCGCACAGTGACGTGGTCGGCAACCATCGCGGCAATTGTGCTGCGACCGATCAAGGCACGGCGGCTCTCATCGCGGATCTCAAACGATTGGGGATGCTCGATGAAACACTCGTGATCTGGGGCGGCGAGTTTGGACGGACGCCAATGGTCGAAAGCAACGCGGCGCTCGGCCGAAGTCTTGGTCGCGATCATCATCCCCAGGCGTTCTCCATGTTGTTGGCCGGCGGGGGAATTCAAGGCGGCCGGATCTATGGCGCAACCGACGAGTTTGGATTTCACATCACCGAAAACCCAGTCCATGTTCATGACTTACAAGCCACGATCCTGCATTGCCTGGGTCTGGATCATCAGAAATTGACGTTCCCTTTCAAAGGCCTCGATGTCCGCCTCACCGGAGTCGAAGAACACGCACCGGTCTTGGATCTGCTTGGAACGTAGCCGACCGACCCTAATCTGTCCCTTGCAACTCCTTGATTGCATCACCTTTCATGCTGGCGATTGCCCTAGAAACTAATTCTGCGCGGTATTGGATGCCCCAACTCGATTCAAGCGTCGAACGATCCGGAAGCTGGCCCCACACCGAATCACGGTCGTTGATCTCCATTCGTTTTCGCAGCCGCCAATGTTGCCGAAATTGATTCACGGTAATGGTTCTCAGCCAACTAAGAAAATTGCCCGGTCGCTTGTGCCGGAAACGGCCGATCGATTGGCTGACGATGCCCAAAACTTCCTGGACCAAGTCACTGGCATCCTGAACCTGGAACCCAGCACGACAGGACCAATAAAAAATCAACGGCGTGTCGAGTTCGACAAAACGATTCCAGGCCGAACTGTCCGAGGCGTCTGCGATTCGATTCAAAAGGCTTTCGGAAGTTGTCGTAACAAGCGTTTTCCAAACCAGTTGCAGTTCCAGTTTCGTTTTCGACCCAAACAAAATGGTAACATTGTCAGAACATTAAAATCAAACTTGAGAAACTTTTCGGTCACGAGACCTCCCGAACGACGATGAACAATCAAACTTCCGATGGCAATTTATTTGCCGATATCCCACTTAAAATCCCCAATGAAGGGGTAAATATACTCGTCCAAAACGAGATTGTTCGAATCGAAAGGATCGTTTCCAATGGTCATGCCAGCCCCGCTGGATTTTGGTACGACCAGGAGGAACACGAGTGGATTTTGCTACTCAGCGGAAAAGCAAAATTGCAATTCGATGGCGGTGATTCGATCAATCTAATCCCTGGCGATCACCAACTGATCCCAGCGCACAAAAAACATCGCGTCGAGTGGACAACGCCGGACGAACCAACAATATGGCTCGCCATCTTTTGGACTTGATCGGTTTCAGACGTTTTTACCAATTCCTCCACTGCTTCCGACCCGAAAAAGGCGTTGCCATGACCAAATACAGCCTTTCGGCTCAGGCGGCATAAAAATCTGTCGATTTTCCCTATTCCTGAAACCACCGTAATGATACGATAGTATTATACGTTCGTATCAACAACGAGTCTACCAAGGCGAAATTTTAACAACCAAGTACTTTTTCGCGTGGAATTGACCGTCTTGTTTCAATTCAATTGCTTAACTCACTCAACGGGAGATATCGATGATGTCCTTGAAAACCAGCTGCCTTGTCGCGTTGTTTCTTTTAGTGATCGGTACGCAAACGCTAAAAGCGCAAAATACTATTCCCGAATCGCCGGCGGGAAGGCGCCTTTCGGCTTTTATCGACTCGATTAATAGCTCAGACGCAGACTCCACCATTGCATTCTTGAAAGATGCTTACTCAGTTAGCGATGAGGCAACTCTTGCCAAGCGAAAATCAAAGTCCAACTTGATCCGGTCGCAATTGGGAACAGTGACCGTGGAAAAAATTTCCAGCTCGTCGGAGAATCAAATTGTTGCAACTTGCAAGTCATCGTCGGGACTGCGAGTCGCAATTACCTTAACGGTTGAAGAACAAAAACCCTTTAAGATCAAATCGGTTGGCATGGAAATGGCCGGCGCGGAAGACGCCACCAATGATTCCGCTCTCGACGACAAAGGTAAAACCGAGATCATCGAAACGCTCAGCAAGGAGTTACGAGCAAAGTACGTCTTCCCGGAAGTGGCCGAAAAGATGGCTACGGCCATCGAACAGTCACTCAAAGCGGGCGAGTACACAAGTATCGTTGACGCTCATCAATTTGCAACGCATCTTACCAACCAACTGCGGAGCATTTGTAACGACAAACATCTGCGGGTTCGAGCCGGTGCGCCAAACTCGCGCGGCCCTCTTCAATCTAACCCAAGCAGTAATCATGGCTTCGTCAAGGTCGAAATGCTGCCTGGTGGAATTGGCTATTTGAAATTCAACTTTTTCTCAGGCGAGAAAGAAGCCCAAGAGACCGCCGCCGCCGCAATGAACTTTTTAGGCCACAGCAATGCCTTGATCTTCGACCTGAGGGAGAATGGTGGTGGCAGCCCTGAGATGATTGCGTTTCTGTCAAGCTATTTGTTCGAAGACCCCACGCACTTGAATAGTTTTTACAACCGACCCAACGAAACCACTACCGAAACATGGACACAAAAAAAAGTGCCTGGGAAGAAATTCTCCGCTGAAACTCCAATTTATGTTTTGACGAGCACAAATACATTTTCTGGTGCTGAAGAATTTTCATACAATCTAAAAAATTTGAAACGAGGTACAATCGTTGGTGAGACAACTGGAGGCGGCGCTCACCCTGTAATGCCAGTTCAATTAGGCAAACAGATGTATATGACAATGCCATTTGCCCGTGCTATCAATCCAATCACGAATTCCAATTGGGAGGGAGTTGGCGTTCAACCGGATGTGGAAGTATCTGCGGACCAAGCGCTGGAAAAGGCAATTTCGCTCGCACAAAATCATGCTGCTGATTTGGCTGCAGCCAAATCTACCGCGATGGAAACAACAAATAAAAAGACTGTCGATTTGAACCGCATGATTGAAGAAGCTTCTCGGCTAATGGCAAATGAGTCGTTTGCGGATGCCGCGGTAGCATTTGCAAAGATCACGGAAATCGATGCCAATAACGGGGAAGCTTGGTTTCGGTACAGCTATTGTCTTCATATGAGCGGCAACATAGACAAAGCGCTTGAGGCTCACCAGAAAGCCGCTGGCTTCGATGAGTTTTCTGGAATTGCGAATTACAACATTGCATGTGTCTATTCATTGAAGAACAATATTGACGAGTCGTTCGACCATCTCGAGAAAGCAATCAAGTTAGGGTTTGGAAACGCAAGTCAAATGAACGGCGATTCGGACTTGAAAAATATTCGGAAGGATCCACGCTATGCGAAGTTAATTGAAAAACTAAAAAGCGACAATTAGGGCCTTTGCCTTGCTTATTCTCTTGTCAACGAAAACGCCGTATGAAAACGGCGTTTTCGTACTTTTGTTGATTCACTAAAAGAGATTTCACCATGAAACAACCCGTTGCCAACACCAGGCAAAGAATTCTTGATGCAGCTGAAGAACTATACGGACTTCACGGCGTGGGAGCAACTTCGTTACGAGCGATTGTGAAGGCCGCTAGGGTAAACCTCAACGCCGTCAACTATCACTTCGGATCAAAGGACCTGGTAACCGAACAACTATTCAAAAATATCATGACGCCTATTAACGAGGAACGTAGCGTTTTATTGGCAAAACTAATTGATGATTCGGCAACCGTTCGCCAACTAATGCACGCAATCTATTGGCCGTTATTTCGACGGGCTGTGGAATCCGAAGATTCGCGTCGCCAAATTATCATTGTCAATCAGATCCGACAGGATCCATCGCAATACGCAAGAGAGATGGTGGCAGCGAACTTGGACGAATTTGCACCTCAATTCGAATCAAAGCTAGCTCGGGCGACGAAACTCTCTCAACAAAAACTATTTGTGCCGATACGATTTATGATCGCTTCCGCATGGGGACTAGTGACCCAATCGATTGTCATCGACGAATTAGCGTTCCAAAGAAGCCGCCGAATTCAAACTCGAGTATTTGAGCAGTTCTTAGACTACGCCACTGCTGGTTTCGATAAATTAGTTGCTTGAATGTTGAATCGAATCATTCGGCTCAATTGACCAACTGTAATAGAAATAAACTCCGACTCATCTAATGTCTCTTTTTGAAGAATTTGAAGGTGGATGGCACTTGCCGAGTAATTTGATTGCTCGATGATTGAAGGCCACAGTTAAATGCTAGGAAAATAGTCTAGTAGAACAAACGAATCAATGCGTCGGCCCATCTCGTTCACGTTCACCAACCACCAACCCCGAATTTTTCCTGAAGCTAGTGCTTTGGCACAAGAGAATTATTGGCTTTTGAATCTGCCGGGCGCTACAATCACACTGAGGCCTTATCCAGAATAGAGCCAACACAAGCATGAACCAAATAGGTAATTGCAACTCACAAGTATCGTCAAGCCAATCGGCCAATAGCTCGCAGAATACCAACAACTCGGCTGGATTCCAGCGTTCGGCGCGGCGGGACAAGGCGGTGCAGGAGGACCACGTGGTGGTGATCGCCGATGATCCTGTTTTCCCGAGGTAGTCGCTTCGCTCCAAACACCGGCTAATTGATTAAATACTGCCAGTTTGAGGAGACGACAACGTCAAAACCTGCGATTCGGTCTTGTAATACCACGCTTCGAATCCGCAACTTGGTTACTCTCCTGTTTCGACGCCGTATTGCTTTAGTTTTCGATACAGCGTTTTTCGATCAAGGCCAAGGATGCGGGCCGAGATTGATTTGTTGCCATCCAGGCTATCGTGTACATGCAATATGTACCGCCGTTCGATTTCATCGAGAGGCAACAGCCCTGCCGGATCACTTCCATCGACTAGAAATTGGCGAG
>JAHEAM010000362.1 GCA_024642765.1 Planctomycetaceae bacterium | reverse complement strand
AACCTATTGACCCCCAAATTTTTGACGGCTCGATACTTAGATCGCTCGACAAAATGCGCGCTTTGCTAGAAGAAAAGCCCGACAGTGACAAGAAAGCCAAGGACACAAAAACCATTGGCGACGAATCGGAAAATCCAACCCGTTCAAAGCTCGATAAGTAGCCATCGGAAAATGGAATATTTGGTATCGCGAGCACACCAAGTTTGCGAAAGAAGCGGTTGATTTGGATCGTGCTCATTCACTCGATCCGATAATGCTTTATTGAGCTTGGTACGTGACTCTTAAACATGCCCTCGTTCCGATTTTGCTCACCCTACAAATCAACGTAAAGTCGCCCGAAAAGGCCCCTGCACGGGCATCGAGGTTAGCGGCGTGATTTGCTTCTCATGTCTAGCCTGGATTTTTCGGCGCCGATTGCGTAAGTTTATCCGTCATCGTTGACACATGGTTAGTACTTTTACTGAAAGCCCAGTTGGCTATGGATTCCGAATTGTTTGATCGCGCCGAGCAAATTCAAAAACGCGTCACTGAGCTTCGAGACAGTCTTTGACTACGCGAGTCGCGTCGAACATATCAAACAAATCGAAGCCAAGATGGCGGAACCCAACTTTTGGAATAACCAAGAGACCGCCCAAGCGACCGTTGTCGAATTGAAATCGGCTCGCGCGATCGTGACACCGCTGAAGGATTTATTAGCTGGTGCCGAAGACATGTCGGCTCTTCTAGAAATGGCAGAGGAAGATAGTTCTGTCGAAGCCGATGTTCGCAAGGAAATCGAACGCCTCGAATCCGTTGTCGACGACCTCGAACTCAAATCCTTGCTCAACGGACCTCACGACGGTGCTGGCGCGATCATGGCTTTCTATGCACGCGACGGTGGTACAGACGCCAACGACTGGGCAGAGATGCTCATGCGAATGTATGTCCAATGGGCACAGAAAAATGAATACAGTGTCGAAATCCTCGATCGCCAAGATGACATGGTCGCGGGCATCCAAAGCGCGACGATCGCGATCCGCGGACCCATGGCCTATGGCTACCTCAAGGGCGAACACGGTTTGCATCGACTCGTACGCATCTCGCCGTTCAACGCCGAGGGCAAACGCCAAACAAGCTTCACAGCCATCGATGTTACACCCGAAGTGTCAGACGCCGTCGATATTGAAATCGATGAGGAGGATGTGCGTGTCGATACCTACCGCGCCAGCGGTGCCGGTGGTCAGCACGTTAACAAAACCGATAGCGCCGTGCGGCTAACGCACGTGCCAACCGGAATCGCGGTTCAATGTCAAAACGAACGCAGCCAAATCAAGAACCGCGCAACGGCTTGGAAAATGCTTCGCGCTCAAATGGCTCGAATCGAAGAAATCAAACGCGAGGAAGAAGAAGCGGCCAAGTACCAAAGAAGGCTCGAGTGGGTTTCGGCAGTCAAATCCGGAACTACTTTCAACACCCAGACCAACGTGTCAAAGACGTTCGAACGGGTTACAGCATGGGCGACTTCCACAAGGTCCTCAATGGAGAAATCCAAGGCTTCCTCGACGCCATGCTTCAATGGAAAGTAAAGAACGGATAACCTGTCATAACGCAGCGTTAGCAAGTTGTCCGAATTGCAGATGGTTCTCAGGCTGAGATCGGTTACACTGTGTGAAAGTGCTGCCGCATTCCCAATCGGCATTTCTCAGACCCGATTGGTTTTCGCCGGGCTTGCATTTCAAAAAGGTAGCGTTGCGACGAACGCAGTAGCTTTGTCAGGACGAATAGGGATCAGGAACGCCTAATGGTTCAAACTGATTTGGACATGAGAACAGGACTTTATTGGAATCGTTGGCTGGTCTACGGGGTGCTGACAATTGTCGGTGGCATGATGCTGATCGATGCGTTTCCGCAAACAACACTGTTGCACGCGAGATTAGCGAATGCTATCGATCCGATTCTAGACAAGACAGGATTGTGGCAGGGCAACTGGATGCTGTTCGCACCCTCTCCGGACAATGTGAACGTGAGAATCGGTGCAAAAATAACTTGGGACAACAATGTTGAAACGGAGTGGCGGCAGCCGAATTGGCATTCGATGTCGCCTTGGGAAAAGACTCTTCGCTTTCGAGAAATGGAGTACTTTGACAAACTCTGGGTGGTTCGAGAAGATTCCAGCGTGTGGAAAGCTTTTTGCTCGTACCTGGTTCGACAGCAAGAGGCAGAGGCCGCCATCAATTCAAACACCTTGATTGATTCCAATGGAAGGGCACCAGAAGAACGAGCTAAAGTAATCAAGGTCAAGCTCTTCCAAGACCGAGATTTGATTCCTCCACCGAGCAAGGCAGTTAGAAAAGCTTACGCTGAACCAGAATATTCAGCCACCTATCATCTCTATACTTGGTTGGCCGATGAATGATGAGGCAGCAAACTCAATCGATCTGGTTCGAGTCGTAGATCATTTTTGGATGAGCCCTGCCGATCTCCGCATTTTGGAGGTCATGCGACGGCTGTTCGGGGTCATCATTATTCTAAAGGTGGCCTTGTTATGGCCAGATCGTCATTTATTCTTTGGCTCGGGAGGATACTTGCCCCCAGACGCTGCGAAAAAAGCACTCGATCAAGACGCCTGGAATCTTTATTCCTTCGCGCCTGATTCTCCCTGGACGATTACGGTAGCCCTCTCGTTACTGATCGTAACAGGCGTGGCAATGGTAATAGGAAAAGGTACTCGAATTGCCGCAATAGTTGCCTTTTTACTTCTGGTGGCGGTAGATCACGCCAACAACCTAATAATTGATGGCGAGGATACCGTCATACGATTGTTTGCGTTTTATTTTATCTTTGCCCCAAGTTGGCGGCAGCTAAAACAAGCGAGATGCAATTCCGAAGCTGCAGGAGCAGCTGAATCATTCCCTATATGGCCACTTCGTTTATTCCAGATTCAAGTCTGTCTGATTTTTCTCGCAACAGCGATCCACAAGAGTAACGGTGCCGAATGGTTGGACGGAACAGCATTATATTTCATCCTTAGACTAGACGACTTCACGCGTTTTCACTTACCCGAATGGGCGACCGACTCATTGTTTTTGATAAAAGTTGCAACGTGGGGCGTTTTGATGTTTGAGTTTGCACTTCCTTTGCTCATTTGGCTGCCAAGACTGCGCTGGCCCTGTTTGATTGTGGCGTTCGTGTTCCATTTGGCGACTGATTACGCCATGAACCTCCATTTGTTTCATTGGGTAATGTTGATCGGCTGGTTGGCGTTTGTCAGATTTGAGGACGTGGAAAGGCTATTTAGTTTTCTCCGTTACCGAAGACGTTCACGAGAATAGCTGCCCACCAACACAGTCGTCAGATCGAGCAGGGGTCCCAAAATGCCAAAATCAATTTTAGTTTTAACGGGAGCAGGGATTTCTGCAGAGTCGGGAATTCCAACGTTTCGCGGTAGTGATGGACTTTGGGAGGGGCATCGCATAGAGGACGTTGCAACTCCAGAAGCGTTCAGTCGCAACCCCGTCCTTGTTCATCAGTTCTACAACCAACGTCGACGAAAGTTACTGGATCCGTCTATTCAGCCGAACGCAGCCCACGTCGCGTTAGCTAAACTCGAAGCTGCACACCAGGGTGATTTTCTCTTGGTGACCCAGAATATTGACGACTTACATCAGCGCGCCGGTTCGAGAAAAGTACTCGCCATGCATGGCCAACTACTGAAAGCTCGTTGCCGAGACACAGGTAAGTTGTTCGATTGGCGCGAGGACCTATCACTCGAAACTCCGCACCCGCTTGCTACAACGCGACTCGGTCGTTTACGTCCGCATGTCGTTTGGTTCGGAGAGATTCCGATCGGTTTGGAGCTGATACAAGAGGCAGCCCAGTCCGCCGACATCTTCCTGGCAATTGGTACATCGGCGGTCGTTTATCCGGCGGCAGGTATCGTGGAAGCCACACCCGCGAGCTGCCTGAAGATCGAGATCAATCTGGCAGCTACGCCAACATCCAGTGTTTTTGACCGCTCTATCCGTGGCTCCGCCTCGATCGAAGTCCCGAAAATTGTCGAAGAAATTCTTTCAATGCCTTGAGCTACTCGATTGCCGATCAAAACGTCTTGCGTGCCAAATGGCGTCTGATGATGCCCCGATTCACCCATGTCGTTCAATGAGAACGCCAGTAGTATTAACAGGACAAGACGGCCACACCCCATCGGCCCGGGAACATTTTGTTTGCCGTCAAAAACCTTCATGCGGTTTATTTCATTGCTTTCCGATTTCTGTAGGATCGCTTATCCTGAAGTCGGTGCAACGAGAAACCGAATTTCATTTCATAAAAACTCAGGAGCAATGTGACGCAACTTCAAATTCCAATCACCCTCGACCAGAGGACATTTGCGATTGAGCTAGAATTTTCTTGGCATCACGATCGTTTTTCGCACTCGATTTCAGTGGTGAACGGCGAGCGAGCCTGTCGGCTGCTGACGAGCCGCGAGGGTGATCCCGACAATGTTTGGCCACCCTCCCCTCCCCTCCAACAACTACACGAGCAG
>JAHEAM010000361.1:439-4529 GCA_024642765.1 Planctomycetaceae bacterium | reverse complement strand
AATTGTTGCGGAGCGGCCCTGTTTGCGACTGCCGTTAGAGTTTGTGCAATTGGCTCGCCAAAGATTGGACGAATTGGAAACGACTTTGGATCGATTCATGCAAACATCGATTCAAAATCGCAAACACTTGCTGCAGAAGTCGGCTGTGAGTTTGAATGCACTCAGTCCCTTAGCCATTTTAGCTAGGGGATATAGCGTTACGACTACCTCTGAAGGTGAGGTAGTCCGCAATGCAGTTGAATTAGCGATTGATGATCGATTGGAAACCCGCTTGGCTCACGGAAGTTTTGAGTCGAGAGTTACAGCCATTCATACAATGAGCGGCCAAAAGTAAGCTCAACGGTGAGTCCGTTTTTATTTCCTTTTAGTTCGTTTTTGTTCCTATTCAAAAGTAGTATCAATGGCAAAAAAGAAGTCGGTTTCGAAACAGAAATCAACGCCAACGTTTGAGGTTGCACTGGAAGAATTGCAACAGATTGTCAAGCGACTTGAGTCAGGCAAATTGAGCTTGGATCAATCGTTGGTGGAATATGAGGCGGGGATCGGTTTTTTAAGGCAGTGCTACGAGTCACTCGACAATGTTGAACAAAAAATCAGGCTCTTAGTCGATGTCGATGAAAACGGAGTTGCCAGGACAAAAGACTTTTCCCACTCCGCGTCGCATAGCCAAACAGAAACGCCGCGCAAGGCAATGGCATCCGTGGATGACGACTCGGAAGATGAATGGGATGACGACGACGAGGAATACGACGACGACGAGTCGAGTGGCGGATTGTTCTAAACGTAACGATGCGTAAGATATGTTTGTCGTCGAGTAATCAGCGAGAATCGTTGGCTGCGACAGAATTGCTAGGGCCGAAACGTTAACCTGTATTTTTGAGATGCGGTTCATCGATTCGAACAAGCAATAAATTGGCAACATTTTCCGGAAAAGGCGAAAAAACGTGACTCTTCCGCCGACACTTCTGTCCAAGGAAATGGAATCGACCCGCCAGCTAATCGAAGAGAGTTTGTCACGCTATCTGACTTTGGATGCAAACAGTCCAGAGCGTTTGACGGAGGCCATGCGATATTCAGTATTGTCACCAGGCAAACGGTTGCGGCCGCTTTTGGTCCTGACTGCGTCGCGTTTGTGTGGCGGCAATGATGACAATGCGTTACCAGCAGCTTGTGCGGTCGAGTTCATTCATTGTTATTCGTTGATCCACGACGATTTGCCTGCAATGGATGATGACGATTTACGGAGAGGTCGGCCGACCTGCCACCGGCAGTTCGATGAGGCAACGGCGATATTGGCTGGCGATGCATTAATTCCGCTGGCGTTTGAGGTTCTGTCACGCGACATACAGCCCGGGGAATTGGCGGCTCGCTGTTGTTTTGAATTGGCTTGTGCCGCGGGTGCTAGGCAGTTGGTCGGGGGGCAATCCGACGACCTTTCGAGTGAAAATCTCGCAATCGACCTTGAGAAACTTGAGAAAATCCACGAGCGTAAAACGGGTGCAATGCTGGCTGTTAGTTTGAAATTAGGGGCGCTTTGTGCTAAAGCACCCTTGGAAACAGTCGTTTGCCTCGAACAGTTTGGAAAAAAACTGGGATTAGCCTTTCAAATCTCAGATGATCTGTTGGATTTGCGCGGCGAACAAGACAAAATGGGAAAGAGAGTTGGTAAAGATCACTCGCAAGGAAAAATGACGTACCCCGCTGCCTTGGGGGTAGAACAAAGCGAAGCTTTGGCAAACCGATTGGTTACAGAAGCCGTAGACTCGCTCAGTGCTTACGACGCACGTGCGAACACGCTCATCGAATTGGCAAAATTTATTGTTTCAAGAACTAGGTAAATTGACCATGACGCAATTACTCCCGCAAATACAATCTCCGATGCAATTGCATGGCATGACGCCTGATCAGTTGCAACAAATCGCCAAAGAAATTCGCGAAACGTTGACAAATTTGATGAGCAAACGAGCGGCACATTTTGCTTCGAATTTGGGTGTCGTCGAGCTTTGTTTGGCGTTGCACAGCACGTTCGACTTTCGCCGCGACCGCTTGATTTGGGATACGGGCCATCAAGTTTACCCGCATAAGTTGGTAACGGGGCGGTATGATGAATTTCAAACGATCCGCACGCGCGGTGGATTGATGGGTTATCCAAACCCAAACGAAAGCGAATACGATTTGTTCATGACGGGCCATGCGAGCAGCAGTGTATCGACCATTGTGGGGATGCGCAGTGGCGATGACTTGATGGGCCTGCGCGACAACCATTGTGTGGCGGTGATTGGTGACGGTGCATTTCCGTCTGGCATTGTTTTTGAAGCACTCAACAATGCGAATAACTTAAAATCCAAAATGCTGATTGTCTTAAATGACAACGAAATGTCGATCTGTCCACGCGTCGGTGGACTTGCTCGTTACTTGGACAAGCTGCGATCGACGTCGGCTTATGTTGGACTGAAAACCGAGGTCGTGAATTTACTCAACAAGGTTCCTGTTTTTGGCGATCCAACGGAACGCTTACTCTTTCAGATTAAGGAAGGCGTGAAGGCTGGATTGCACGGCGGAATGATGTTTGAGGAATTCGGCGTCAAGTATTTTGGTCCGATCGATGGGCATAACATTCAACTACTGAAGAAGTATTTGAAGATGGTGCGCGAAGTTGATGGCCCAGTCTTGTTGCATGTCATTACGAAAAAGGGCTGTGGATTCGAGCCGGCAGCGTCCGATCCCGTTTTTTATCATACACCGCCTGTGTTTAATCGAACGGGCAATGAAGTCGTAGTGAAATCGAAGAGTGGTGGTAAGGCCTACACGCATCATGCACGCGACGCCATCTTTGACCAAATGAAACACAATTCTCGTGTAACGGTGATTACGGCGGCCATGTGCCAAGGAAACGCTTTGGAGCCCGTGCGCGAAGCCTTTCCCGATCGATTCTTTGATGTGGGTATTTGTGAGTCGCATGCCGTGGCGTTTGCTGCCGGTCAAGCGAAATCGGGAATGCGACCGATTGTGGATATCTACAGTACCTTTTTGCAACGAAGCTATGACCAAATTTTTCAGGAAGTCTGTCTACAGAATCTGCCTGTCGTTTTTATGATGGATCGCGGTGGGTTGACTGGGCCAGACGGCCCGACTCACCACGGTACGTTTGATATTGGCTACATGAGGATTTTCCCAAATATGGTGGTGATGGCACCTGGAGATGCCAATGACTTAGGTGGGATGCTCGATTTCGCACTGAGCCATTCATCACCGTGCGCAATGCGTTATCCCAAAGAGTCTGCAGTCGAAATCGCTCGCGAGTTGCAACCGGTAGAGTTGGGTAAGTCGGAATTGATGCGTTCCGGCAACGACGGAACAATCTTGGCGTATGGTATTCAGCTTGTGGAAGCACTTGCGGCAGCAGACGAACTTGCGGCCGAAGGGATTGACGTTGCCGTTGTCAACGCTCGGTTCAGCAAACCGATAGATCGCGAAATGGTTCGCGCCGCTATTGCAACCAATTTTATTGTCACAGTTGAAGAAGGTATGTTGATGGGAGGTTTCGGATCAGCCGTCTTGGAAACAGCAAACGAAATGGGCTTGGCAACGAACCATGTTCGACGGTTGGGAATCCCCGATATGTTCGTTGAGCATGGCGAACGCGATGAGTTGTTGGCCGATTTGCTCTTGGATAAGAACGGAATTGCCCAATCGTGTCGAGAACTCGCCGCGAAATTTTTGAATGGCAGTCGCGTCGAACATTAGTTCGCTCCTTGGGGGCATTCGAAGAACGGGCTCGGGTTCGGCAACCTTTTCTCATTGAATTCAACAGAAACTAAATTGAAATGCTCGAGTCGGGTAAAGCTATTCGTCGTCCTCGAGTTGCGCTATTTGCGTCGTTAGATTCGCGGCCGGATCTTCGTCCGCTCGTCGATCGTCTCATCAAAAAGATCAAAGACAACGTGAAAATCGTTGATTGCTTTTTTGAGGGTGACGACTTCAAAATGCCCAGATTGCCCATTGACTTTGCAATTGTCTTTGGTGGAGACGGCTCGATCTTGAGGGCGGGGCGCCAAGTTGCCGTTCACGACGTCCCAGTTCTTGGGGT
>JAHEAM010000361.1:0-429 GCA_024642765.1 Planctomycetaceae bacterium | reverse complement strand
TTTTTTGGCGGACGTCCAGCCGGAAGGTTTTGCCTCAGCGATGGAGAATTTGCGGCAAGGTCAATTTCGTCTGATTAATCACATCATGTTGGATTGTGAAATCAAATTTGGCGGTCGAGTGGTCGAACGTTCCGTGGTTTTGAACGAAGTCTCGATTTTGGCTGGCTCCCCCTTTCGAATTATCGAAATTGACCTTTACGTGAACGGGCAATTGGCCGCATCATATAACGGCGATGGTTTGATAGTGAGCACGCCCGTGGGTTCAACGGCTTACAATTTGTCGGCTGGCGGGCCAATTGTTCGCAAGGATTTGGACGCGGTTGTGATTTCTCCGATCAGCCCTCACACTCTGACGTTGCGTCCGATTGTGGATTCCGCTGATCACGAATTTGAACTTGCAGTTCGGCATCCGACAAATGCCTCTGTAGT
>JAHEAM010000360.1 GCA_024642765.1 Planctomycetaceae bacterium | reverse complement strand
GCAAGCTCAATTGCCTTGGCAAAATCACTGTTCAAATAAAATGTCATCGCCAAACTTGACACACATTCGATGTAACGCTGGTCTTTGGCAAATCCGTCTTTCTTTTCCAACTGTTCCTTTGCCGTTTCTAGTTGCTCGATAGCCTGCCCGAATTGTCGACTGGATCGGCTTGAATTCCCTAAACGAATTCTCCACTCGATGGTAGTAATATCGTCCGCCCCTAATACGGCTTCCGCAATGGGCGCCGCCATCAGAGCAACGGCGGCGGCATCCTTGTGCTGCCTCAGCGCCGCCAACAAGTTGAATTCGTTATCAAGTACATACAGTGAAACCTGACAATTGCGTTGCCCAATCTCGTTCAGCATTTTGAACGCCGAAACGTGCTGGTTAAACGACTCCTGATACTTTTTCAATGCTTGTAACTCCATTCCCTTCATACTCAGAGCTTGCGCCAAATAAACCGATTTATCACCATAGACGATGTTGTACACCTCCTCTGCCTGCTCGATGAGATCAATTGCTTTTTGAGGTAAGGAATTGCGATCATAGAATCTCGCAAACGACAAACGCATGGTAGCGTTCGTCGGGCTCTTTTTTTCAAAAAGTTGATCGTTCACCTCAATCGCCTTTTGAAAAGCAGCTTCTGCCTCTTCGACCGTGCCGGTAACGGCGATGACTTCCGCGAGATTCGCGACGGCCTCGCCGTATGACATTGTGTTTTGCAGCAATAACCCCTCAAGAAGTAACTTGGCGCGGGGCAGTAACTCAATCGCACCCGTCATATTACTCTCGCGAAAGGCTGCCAATCCATTCTTGTTCGCCATATCCGCTTGTTTCCACGTTTCAATCTGCTCCTTGCTCGCTCGACAAGCCATTTCGCTTTCCCAAGATTCAGTTTGTATTCAAGAGTTCGCCAATTCTCTGCGCTGTACAATTTGGTACTGACAGAGACAACATCCTCCAAAACTTTGGCGCCTTCGGGAAAGCGTCCAGCGTCTTCAAGTAAACCAGCAAAATAGAATGAAGTAGCAATCGTGCTGCCACGCGTGTTTGCGATCAAAGTCGCGGAATCAACGCCTGCATCCGCGACGTAGGCTGTATCTCCGGCCTCTAATTTCTGGAGCGCGTCGGCATCGAGTTTTAATATTTCTGTTATGCGAATAGCATTCTGATCAAAAGTCTGCTCAGCCTGTTCCCCAAACTCTTTTACAAGCCTGCCCTTGAAAGCGACATATTCGACATAGGTTTTCGGCACGTCCTTAGTGTCCTGACGCGCCAATGCACTCGCACGAGAGGAAATCGCCCAACTCAATTGAACAACAACTAGTACTGCCAACAGAATGCAATGCCTTTGATTTGGTTTCATATTGATGCTCGATGATTGATTCGGGAATTGTTTTGGGGAATCTCGATTCTTCTTGGCGAATTTTGTAGTTTGTCGGGCCAAACCTTGGCCCTCTTTACCACGACCCCATTTGCCACTTCTGAGACATTTCAAACTAACGCCTAAACGACATTTAGAGAACCCAGTGGTTGATCATGGGTACACACGTTGAGGCAATGAAATTGCGCTCGCTAACTTGTCCGGTCAACATCCATTTCATGTACAATTTCGTGTGTTCCATTGACGCAAACGGCGTATGGATTTCTGTATAATGCACGTTTTACAAGAGTTCGTAGACTATGCGCCTGTTGCATTTTGTTTTTGGAGCACTGTTTGGATTGTCCGCATACTTTCAGTTGAATGATCCGGATGCGCTGGTGTGGACAAGTTTTTATGCCTTCCTTGCGTTGGCCGCAATGTTGTCTGGAATTTTCCGGCCCGTCAAGACATTGATCTGGATTGGTTTAGGAGCGTGGTTGATTTTGACAATGCAGTCGATTCCGGGAGCTATCGAGTTTGCGACAAACAAAGATGGCATCGGAATTAGCCAGGGAATGTCGAACGAATATCCCTATATTGAAGCCATGCGAGAATTCGGCGGCCTACTCATCACAATGGTTTGGATCACAATCGGACTATTGTGGCGAACGAAACTAAAACATGCTTGAAAACGCAACTCTTTTATTCGGGCCCCAGGATCGCGATGCGAGGTTGAATATTTGGCTTAATGACGCAACGTTCATTCCGACGTAGAATGCACTGTCGGAATTTCATCCGGCGAAACAACACCGTCTTGCTGTAACCAAATTCGACGATCACGAAAGATGTTTTTCAGTCATGGTCAGTGTTTATTTTTGAAATTAATTTTTTCTTCTTTTGGAGGCAGTATTATGCGGCACCCGATTTTTTTCTCTTGGGCACTCGCGTTGTTGGTCATTGGTGGCAGTCAATCCTTGTTTGCCCAAAAGGATGCTGCCAAGGACGTAACCGAAACTGTCACCGCCAAAACGGCTCCTTTCATTGTGGTTGAAACCATCGATGCCCGCGTTGAGTCCAAGAACACTTCAGTCGTGAAACTTGACGCCAAAACTTGGGCCGCGTTCAAAGTAGACTCAGTTGCCGAACAAGGCAAACAAGTCAACGAAGGCGACACGATTGTTTCGTTCCAAAGCGAAGACATCATGGCCAAATTGCAAGAACTCAAATACGAATTTGATTTGGCAAAAATCGGATTGGATGAAGCCAAAGCGGACCTGGATTTCCTCGTAAAAACTCAACCCATTGACCAGGACCTCGCAGAACGAGCTTGGCAACAAACCCAAGACGACACACGTTACTATTTCGAAACACAAAAACCACTGGCTGAAAAACAAGCTCATCGGTCTCTGGAAAACTCGCAATACCAACTCGAGTATGCTCAAGAAGAAATGGACCAACTTCAAAAAATGTACGACTCGGACGATCTAACAGAAGAGTCCGAAAAAATTGTTCTCAAACGCGCCGAACGCTCGCTGGATCAAAGCCAATTTTATCTTGAAACAAGCGAACTCAGCACGAAGCGTCAACTGGAAGTTGAAATCCCTCGATCGGCGAAGGAAAAAGAAACAGCTCTTGAGCGTGGGAAACTTGAGCATCAAAAGAAAGCAATGGAGTTCCCTCGCGCACTCGAACGCAAGCAACTGGAGTACGCAAAACTAGCATTCGCGTTCGAAAAGAAAGAACGCGAGTATCAGGAACTAATGCACGATGTGGAGTTGATGAATTTGAAGGCCCCTTCGTCAGGATTTGTCTATCACGGACAAGCTCGACGGGGCGTTTGGTCCAAAGGCGGTACGACAACATCGCGAGTTATTGAATCAGGTGACGCGGTCGCCGCGGGCTCGAATGTCATCACAATCGTCGACATGAAACAACTGCAATTGCGGTGCGACATCGATCAGAAACTGAAGCTGAGTTTGCAACCAGGCTCAAGCTGTATCGCGATTTTCGACAGCCAGCCGGACAAAAAAATTGATGCCTCGGTTGTCGAGGTCGGACAATTCCCACTCGACGATGGGAAATTTGATTGCCAAATCAAACTTGCAGAAATGCCTGCCAACATCGTTCCTGGCATGACTTGCAAAGTGAAATTGGTTTCTTACAAAAACGAAAAAGCAACTATGATCCCCAAGACTTCTGTTTTTTCCGACGATGGCGGTTTGACACAATATGTATATGTCTTGGAAGGCGAAAAACCCGTTCGCAGAATAGTCGTCGCGTTGCGAGAAAATGGCGATCAACTCGAAGTAACCGATGGTCTCAAGGGCGGCGACAAGGTTCTGAAATCGAAGCCCGAGTAGTTTTTCTTTCGTGAAACAATTGTTCCTGAGGGACCGCCGATGCCTACAAGTAAATGGTTTTGTGCACAATTTTTTTTTGTGTTATTGACCGCGAACTCATTGCTCGCTGCAAATCTGTTTCAGCAGCAAGCGCAGGATGCTGTGCCGCAGGAGCAAGAGTCATTTTCGCCGCGCCAACATATTCTTGATGACGCGTTCGACTTTTCGTCAGAACCAGTTCTGCCGTCTATCGACGCGCCTTCACCAGAATCGGTTCAAGCGGCAATCGATCGAGGCGTTGAGTACATACTTGAAAACCAGAATTCAGATGGATCTTGGGGCACGCCTGACGCGCAAAGGCCCTTTCAGATCTATGCCCCGATTCCTGGCGCACATGATGCGTTTCGATCAGCCGTTACGGCGCTTTGTATTTCGGCATTGATTGAAACGACGAGCACCAACGAACGTTCGCTCTCAGCAATTGCCAAAGGCGAGAATTGGTTGACCGAGAACATTTCCCACGTCAAGCGAGCGACAGGCGACGCAATTTACAACGTATGGTCGCACGCTTATTCGATTCAAGCGTTTGTGCGATTGCACCAGCGAGCGGAAGGAAACGCTCAACGGCAAGCCGAACTGAAGACCTTGATTGAAAAGCAAATGGAGATGCTCGACAACTACGAATCCGTCGATGGCGGTTGGGGTTACTACGACTTTCGATACCAAGCCCGGAAACCTACTAGTTCGTCAACCAGCTTCGTCAACGCGACGGTCCTGATTTCCCTTTGGGAAGCCAAGCAGATCGGTATTGACGCCGATGCGAAGACCGT
>JAHEAM010000359.1 GCA_024642765.1 Planctomycetaceae bacterium | reverse complement strand
CCGATGGCTCGCCAATCGAACCCGTGCGCGTAACCAAGTTACCCGTTGGCCTGGAAACCAAATACCCAGAACTGTTGACTGAGAACGAACCGTCACGGGTGAAATATTGTTTGACGCCATCCGTCACGGAGAAATAACCCTCTCCGGAAATCGCAACGTCCAATGCACGACCCGTCGCCTGCAAAACGCCTTGTTGCAAATTCCGACTCACTTGAGAGACTTGCACACCGTTACCAATTTGACTCGGGTTTCTACCCCCAGCACGACCATCGACTGCACCGGAAGCAGAGTTGATAGTCGAATAAATCAAGTCGGTAAAATTGATCTGTTGCGATTTGTAGCCAAGTGTATTGAGGTTAGCCAGATTATTGGCAACGATGTCCAATTTCTTTTGATGCGCCAATAGACCTGATACGCTTGCATACAATGATGAGGACATGAGTTACTCTTTGTAAAATCAAAACAAAAAACTACAGTAAATGAATGGCCAATGCGTTTCGTATCACACAGAGATTGCAGCGATTCGATCAATGGCAACTGGTTCGCCATTGACCGTCGCGACCAAATTTCCCTGTGCAATTGTCACTTGTTCGACCATGCCGGTTTGAAGATCTCCTGTCAGCGCATTTTGGTAGGTGACGTTTTTCCCAACCAGTTCGACGCCCTGTGAAATTTCTTGCAGTTTCACCATTTTGGAAAACCCGTCATTGAGAGTATTAATACCTTCAAGCGTCGAAAACTGACTTAGCTGACTGACAAAGGCGTCTTGATCAACCGGGCTTGTCGGATCTTGATAGCGCAATTGAGTGGTCAACAATGTCAAAAAATCCGTTTGGCTTAGTTGAGCCGTAGACGATAGACTTGCCATGATTTTGCTTCCTTAAAATGTTTATTATTTCGAAGCATGACGCTTCCAACAGATTCTGAGGCATCCTTAAACGAGTCGATGAATTCGACCCGGAATCGAATGTGGGTCAACAACATCTGGTTCTGTGTTCGAGTTTTCCCAAGGAACCATTTGTTTGGATTGGGACTCCTCTCGAGATTCGTGGTCGCGAGAATGTGAGCCTTGATTTTTGCTACCAAGTTGATCGAAATCGACCGAGGATAGATCAATACCTTGGCCGGCCAAATATTCAACCAGCGATTGCCTGTGTTTCTCCAAAAACTCTCCAGTGCTCGCATTTTCGACTTCGATCAGCAGGGCCATTTGGTCGCCGTCTTGAGTAACGGAAATTTCCAAACGTCCAAGTTCTTCTGGCTCCAACTGGATGGTGAGTGTGCGCTCATCACCGGAAAGCCGTGGTACGATCTGCTCAAAAACGTCGGTTGGTTCAATTTGGGGTTGCGCAACCAATTTGTCAGCGAACTCGGCAACTTCAATGTCACTGAATTGCGGAATATCGGCTGTTTCACCACCGCCGAAAAACAGTCCATTTTGGTTGGCTTGCTCACCTTTGGACGCCTGAACAGCAGGTTCAATTTGATTTGAGATGTCGATTGGCGTGCCGCTGTTATCAATCGTTTCATTCGGCAAAAGGGTACTTGAAACAGCGGCCGACTTCGTAAAGTCCTGGTATACGCTTTCGCTTGCAGTCGACCAAGACGTTTGCGTCGATGGCTTGGGCAGAAGCGATTGCGAATTTACGGCCTCGTTCGTTTGTGTCAATCCGAACGTTTTTTCGCTGTCACCAGAAACGTCCTTGTCTTCGGTAAGCGCGGCATTTCGACTCGACACCGATTGCAACTCTTCGCTGTTACGCAACCCTAATTCGTATGCCGATACAGGTGTCTGTTTACCTAGCACTACGGCGCTGGGAACTTGTTTTGGACCTAAAGAATTAGAGCCCATCGCTTTTGAAGGTTTGTAGACCGATACAGGTGCCTGTTCGGCGTACGCGACAACGTTGGGGACTACTTTTGAAATTCTAGAATCCGCGGCAATCATATTTCTAGAATCCGCGGCAATCATATTTCTAGAATCTGCCGCAATCATATTTAGTGGTTTCGAATGTTGATTTGGAATTCCGGCATTTGAATCTCGCACCCTGGGCGAATTTTGAAAATTGATTTTCGTTAGTAAATCAGCGCTCGGCAGGCTATCGTTGTGAGGCGAATTCGTTTCGTGCGTTGCTGTCACAATCGTCGGGGACGCGATTGTTTTGTCGATGGTGCCGTCGTCAACCGATTTGCGAACTGAATTAAGACTTACTGGCTTCGTGTTCTGCAATGCGGTTCGCATCCAAAATGGTTGTTGCCCTGGGTTACCGACTGGCGAATCTGGGCCGAGGACATCTACCGGCTCAGATTGCACACTGGAATCACCACTCCGATCACCAAGTGCTTCAAGCGAATGGGTGAAACTGGTTCTTGGTTTTTCCCCCGTGTTTACGTCTAGAAACGCTTGGACTTGCTCCGAATTTTGTTTGCGCGGCTTCGTCAGGGGCCGGTCGCCCGACGGATCGATTGGGGATGGTTCAGGCTGCCACGCTTCATCTTTGCCTACGTCGACTGAAAGGGAATCGCACGTGTCGCAATCTTCGTCGGTGCCGACCAGATCTTCGAATTTGTCGGCGCCTTTCTCGTGGCGCGCAAGCCCGCGCTGGGCTTGGGACGCGTGTTTGTTCGCGTGAGTCGGGCTTGCCGTAGAAACTTGCATCTCAACCACCGTTAAAACAGAACACTCGAATCGAGTGGATTCGTGAACTGGCAATCAAACAAAGTTGTGGTTGATCAAGGAGTCTGTGAAAGCGTCGCGCTAACGATTGCCGTATTTCACTTGATCGGCAGAATCAGGCGGTTCATGCAAGGGAATCACCAATTGGTGAATGAAGTCCAGAACCTACCGAATTCATTCTGCAGATGGAATTCTAGAATTGTAAACTGTTCTGCTGTATAGACTTAAGGCGAAGCGATGACAAGCGGAATCAAAGACTCAAACGGTAAGATTTAACGATTAGCGAAAATTTACCGAGCGGCCATGGCGTCTCATTTCCTAAAAAAATCTGAGATCCCACGTGTTATCGTTGGCATTTCGAGTTTTTTTACTAGATTGGCAAAATTCAATAGAACTTTTTTTGAGTCGACTGACTTAAAAATCGTCTACGAAAACTCTAACGATTCGCTGGTTTGGGACGATACTTTGGAATTGGCTTTTACAAGACTGACGATCGTCTGGCCGACGGCGGGTTGAAGGGGACTGTCCGAAGTCGCCAAATTGAGTCTTGCGTTTTCGACGGTTGCAATGAGTAGAAATTCACTGGCATAGTTTTCGGTGAAGTCTTGGAAGTCGAATTCTTCCGTAAGCTTCGTCACTTTAATACGCCACCCCGCTTGATAGGCCTGCCAAATTCTTTTTTCGTTCCAGGTACCAGCAAACAGCTGACGCCCCCGAGTCTTACCGCCCAAGGCCGTACGACGCCCGCGACCCGAGTCATTGAGGGGTAGCCGAAAAACATTTTTGCGGCTGAAAACATGCGCGAACTCATTGACGCTTAGTTCGTTAACTTCGTCATTTCGAGTCAATGCAACAAAGTAACCGATTCCCGCAAGGTCAATCTCCTCACGAACATAGTCAGACAAAATGCTGGCGCAATGTGCGGACAAGCCCAACATTCGCGCATCAGAAATTTGAGAGTAGTTTGTGTCAATCACAGTAACGTTAAAACCCAAGCCTTTGATGGCTTGCGCTAAATCGCGAATCCAGTCATCAGCCCCGGCAAACAAAACGCCTTGAGGATTTGTGTCTGCCAAGCTCAATCGTCGAGCCAACGGGGCAGCCGTCAATCCATAGACCGCAACCGTCACCAATATTACAAGGAAGGTGATCGGTACGATTTGTCGCGCGTCGTCCACAAGCTGAATCATCGCCGGGTCATGCCCCGCCAATCCAATGATCCGTAAGGAAAACACACTGACCACAGCGGCCGCCACAATTCCACGTGGTGCTAAAAAAGCCAAGAACAACTTTTCTTTGTTCGAGGTATCGGTTCCAACCAAGCTGAGCCAAACGGAAACCGGACGGACAACCAAAATCAACAATCCAACAAACAAGAATGCTCTGGGTCCCGAACTTGCCAATTGCACGAAATCCAGTCTCGACCCCAAAACAATAAACAAACTGGAAATCAACAGGACTCCCAAATTCTCTTTGAACTGAATGACATGCTCGATCGCTATGAACCGTTGATTGGCAAGGATGATGCCTAAGACGGTCACGGTTACAAGTCCCGATTCATGGAGCAAATAGTTTGAAAGTGCGAACGCGCCAATTGCAGCAGCTAAAAACACCACGCCATGCAAAAAGTCGGGAATCAAGAATCGTTTAACCAGCAAAATTAACAAGACCGCCACCAACGCAGCGATTAAGACTCCACAAGTTACGGTTGTTAACACGGTGAACATTGCCGACAGAATAGGTCGACTGCTGGCACCGTGGATGATGTGTTCAAAAACGAGCACCGCCAAAATCGCGCCAATCGGGTCGATGACGATGCCTTCCCATTTGATGACTGAACTGATTTTTTTGTTGGGACGAATTTGTCGAATCAATGGCG
>JAHEAM010000358.1 GCA_024642765.1 Planctomycetaceae bacterium | reverse complement strand
GGCGAACCGTCGGTTCATCCGGACTTCACTTCTATTTTTGAGTATGCCTGCAACCAGCCCATCGATCTGGTGATGATTAACACGAACGGGATTCGAATTGCGCGAGACCAAGCATTTTGCGAGTTACTCGCGGACAAGCAAAATCGTTGCCACGTCTACTTGCAGATGGATGGTTTGGACGATCGTGTTTACCACACCCTTCGCGGTGAGTCATTGTTGGACACGAAACTGAAAGCGATCGAACGACTTGGTGAATATGGCATCAACACAACACTGGTTACCACGCTTCAGGCCGGCGTCAACCTTGAGCAAATTGGGCCACTTGTCCAATTTGCCAAACGCCGCCAATGGATTACCGGCGTTAGTTTTCAGCCCGCAACGTACGTTGGGCGTTGTTTCGAACCTGACGTCTTGGAAAATCGGATCACGTTTCCTGATGTGATTCAGGAGGTTGCTCGCCAAACTAACGGCGAATTTCGAGAAGACGATTTCTTTCCGATTCCGTGCGCACATCCTAATTCGCACACGCTGTGCTATACCTATCGCCAGAACGATGCAGTGATTCCGATTACGAGATTTGTCGACATGCAGAAGAATTACGACTTGCTGGCCAATGGAATCAGTCTGAATCGTGAGCAGGCACGGTCAATCGTTGATGCCTACCTTCAGCGCGAGGAGTGTGGACCGGGTTGCGATTGTTCGGGCAACGGGAAAGAATCCAAAATCAAACCCCAAGAATTAATAGGCAAAATCGGATCGCCGAATTCATTTGTCCACCCGTTAGTCTCCGAAAATAACACCGCCGCCAGCGACCGAATAGAACAAGGTGATCAGAATTACGTTGCGGAAATGGCTCAGTCCTTTTTTTCCGGGGCGCTGGTAGAAAACCTTTCCGCGAGCGACATGTTTCGCATCACGACAACTAGTTTCATGGACGTTTACAACTTTGATATCCGACAACTCATGAAATCATGCGTCCATCATGTGTTGCCCAGCGGACACTTGATCCCGTTTGATGCGTACAACGTGCTTTATCGTCAAGGGCACCTTCCGCTTCCGCCACTTACGCCGCGACCAGAAGTGATCGGGTTGTGATGAATGTCGGCTATGCCTTGATCATGTTGCTGGCGGTTTCCAGCGGCTTTTTGATCGCAAAAATCACGCAACGAGGATTAGCGTTAAGCATTTGGCAGCGCCTAGGAATTGGCTTCGGTGCGTTTATCGGGACGATGTTCGGTGCAAAACTTCCTTTCCTGTTTGAGAGCTGGGGAGCTTTCCTCAGCGGAGCGACCTGGTTTAGCAACGGCAAGACAATTCTCACCGGGCTGGTAGGAGGCTACCTGGGAGTGGAGGTCGCCAAATGGGCCTTGGATATTCGGGCCAAAACGGGAGATAGTTTTGTTGTCCCAGTTGCGGTCGCGATTGCAATCGGTCGAATTGGATGCTTTTACGCCGGCTGTTGCTATGGTCAACCAACCAGCTTGCCTTGGGGCGTAATTTTTTCGTCCGTTGACAGTCAGCTGCGTCATCCAACGCAACTCTACGAGTCGATTTTTCATCTCACGGCAGCCGCCCTGTTTCTTTGGCTGGGCTCACGAGATCTGTTTTCGGGTAACCGTGTCAAACTCTACTTGATCGGATACGCGGTCTACCGATTTTTCACCGAGTGGCTGCGTCCTGAGGCTCGAATCTATGCTGGTGTGACAGGCTATCAACTTGGCAGTCTTGTGATCATTGCATTATTTGTCTGGCTCTGGATTCGCGATGCCGCTAGTAATCAAGCCGACCCAAGATCGACCAGCGGCACCGCTCCAAAAAAAAATTGCCACCTTTAAAGTTGGCTCCGATTTCCGATCCTGTTGCTCTTCTATCTCCAGAATTGATTGACAATCCAGGTCATACTTCCCTCGTATTCGTTTTTGTGTTTTCGTGGCTTGTAAATCCAAAAGTCACTCTATCGCGACATCGCATGTACGCAAATGTAAAACTCTACCTGGACGCATTCTAAATAGGATTTGAATTTGCATCATTGCCGCCTGTTGGCGTAAGTTCTTCCAATAACTTGTGGACGATCTCGATGTCAACCGGCAAAACGTAGTCCGTCTCTCTAGCATCCCTGCGACCTAAGACTCGGTTTCCCAACTAATGAACGCTAGGAAACAATTTCATGCGAAGCAATTCATGACTGTCACCATATTGGAATAACTTCCTGATATGGAACCTGAATCGGTATATGGTGGTACGCACCAAGCCCTTATCAATGAACGTTTGGCGCATTACTTCATATTTGACTGGGCCAAACTAATTGGCCGGCAGGCTGCGGAAGATTGATCGAAACGACTTGAGTGCACGACGAACTAAATACCATTCAGACGTACGCATACCGTTCTTTCGGTGGTGCGTTTTTTCAAACTTAGCGTATTCGACTCACAATTCACTGATTTTTATGCTTTCAGACCTCGTTGAGTTGGCCGATGACTTTGGTGTCGTTCCTGGGCTCATTGTTCAGCCAGCGCTCGACGATATTGCTGACGGCTTTCGGGTGAATCTTACTCGCCCAGATACGGGTGAATCTTACTCGCCCAGATAGATATCCTTGCTGTTGATTGTGACAACAGCTTGGTTGGTACGTTCTAGTGGCAATAGGAAGGTGCGGATTTACTCCGTGAACGACGCTTACTCATGTGCGCGGTTCCCTGTCATTGGGAGCAAATCCGATACTGTACTTGATTTGCTCGGGTGACTTAGCCGCACATTCTCGCATGAGAACGGTTGTAAATGCTTGATTTACCCGATGTTTTAAAGGGTTGATACCAGTGGACCCGATCGGGATCGAACCGACGACCTCTTGCATGCCATGCAAGCGCTCTCCCAGCTGAGCTACGGGCCCATTTTGCACATCGACAAGCCTCCGGCTCGCACTCGTGAAATTAACAATGTATCGGTCGTCTGTCAATATAGTGACGCCTTCGCATGCCAAGCAACGAGCACCTTAAATTGTTGTCTCGACTACGCTAGAATCAAGGCACATCGCGTCCGCAGAACGTCGCGATTCAAACGGAAAACCAACATCTCAACAAAGGACAACGGACATGGCAAATATTACGCTCAAAGGCAACCCGATTCATACAAGCGGCGAACTTCCAAAAGTTGGTGGTGCGGCACCCAAGTTTAGCCTTGTCGCCCATGACTTGTCTGAAAAGTCACTTGGCGATTACAAAGGCAAAACCATTGTGTTGAGCATTTTCCCAAGTATTGACACGCCCGTTTGTGCGACTTCCGTTCGCAAATTCAATGAGTCTGCTGTTGGTGCCGGCGATGTCGTTGTTCTCAATGTGAGTAAGGATCTTCCGTTCGCAACCAAACGCTATTGCGCTGCGGAAGGACTTGATAATGTCGAATCGCTTTCGGCGTTTCGTTGCGAAGACTTTGGCCAAGCCTATGGAATCTCAATTGTCGATGGACCGCTTAAAGGTCTCTTTGGACGAGCCGTGATTGTAATCGACCCCAACGGCAAGGTTGTCTATGAAGAATTGGTACCCGAAATCGCCCAAGAACCAAACTACGAAGCGGCACTCGCAATCGTACGCCAGCCTGCATAGAAAGAGGTGGATTGTCGCCTGAGTCAAGAGTCAAATTAGTGCCTTGATTCAGGCCCAACGCACAAACGAGTGACCTTATTGTTGTGAAACGTAACACACTCCCAGGTGCCTCGGGTTTGCAATGCAGCGTCAATGTGGCGTCGCAGAGTTGTGCTAGTCATCTGCGGATTCGCCATTCAAAAATTTCTGCCGAATCTTTCCCGCGTTCCCTGGCATAGGGTTAAATTGTAACGATGGATGTTTCTGTAAACATCCTATTTCGATTAGGTCAATCCGTTGGCAAAAATGCTGACAGTTTTCGTTTCTTGATCCAGCAGCCAAAGAAGCCGTATGCCATCTCCAATCGCAAAACGTGTGGTAAAGATCGGTGGTAGCCTGTTGAACCTACCAGATTTGACGGAACGACTTTTGCGATGGCAAAAACATCAAATAAACGCGTGTAACTTTTTTTTGGTCGGCGGCGGTTGGATTGTAGATGGCCTACGCATTTGGTGCCAGTCGCATCCAACTGCCGAAGAAATACTTCATTTTCGCGCTATCGAATGCATGGACATCAACACCAGCGTTTTATCGCAACAGCTCGGCTGGCCAATCGCGAATGCTACAAAGATTAGCATCGAATCGTTAGAAACAAATTGCAACTCCTTCGTTTCGGTCTTGGATTGGGCACGCAATAATCGTGAGTTGCCGCGAACTTGGCAAGTCACGAGCGATTCAATCGCGGCCGCTTTGGCGAAAGGCTTGGGTGCAAATGAATTGGTGCTGTTGAAGTCTCGGTTGCCGGAAAAACATGAATTGGAGGCATCCAACGATTCGGAATATGTCGATGAGTACTTTTGGAATTGCATTGAAAATATTCCAGCGCTGCGATTCGTTGATTTATCGCAAGAACCGGCGATGGAGCAGGCAGTTGGCAGCAGCGCCTTCCCACGAGCAATTTTTCAATCCGAGTCCGGCAAG
>JAHEAM010000357.1 GCA_024642765.1 Planctomycetaceae bacterium | reverse complement strand
GCTGAACGTATCCAATCCACTGCGATGGCACACCAAATCGCGAACCGTCATCTGTTGAGTCGGATAGGCGTCGGGCATTTGAAACTCGGGGACGTATTTCGAAACGGGGTCGTCCCACGCGATTTGTTTTCGATCGACCAGAACCGCAAGTGCTGCCGCCGTAAAGGCCTTGGAGTTAGAGGCGACGCAAAACAACGTGTCACCATCAATTTCGCCTTCAACTCCCAACTCCCGTACGCCATAGCCCTTTGAGAAAATGACTTGTCCATCCTTAACAATGGCGACGGCCATGCCAGGGACGTTCCACTCGGCATGAACCTTGGTAGCGTATTCGTCAATTTCCTTTAGTAAGTCTTCCTGCGTTTCAATTTCTTGACACGCCATAGAGGCTTTTGACGAAAAAAGTATTGATGTGAAGAAGATCAACAAGGCAAAAAATTGTGGTCTGGTCATGTTGTTTTTCCGTATTGAGACAAAGAATCTTGGCATTGGTTATGGATACCGTTCCCTCGCCTAGAAGCCTATGGTGCCAGCTGCAAAAGAACTAACACATTGAAACGCAATCCCAATTCCGAACCGTGTGTGAGGGACCTATAGTGAATCCAATTGCCCCGCTGACGTATTCCTTCGAAGAAATCGAAGCGTCAAAATACGGTCAAGCGAATTGGATTCGCAATCATTAGTATAGACGCTTTTGCGATTGAGTTCGATTCACTTGGAAAGATTGATATGCGGATTCTCGCGTTCGTCGGGAGCGTCAAGTTGAAAATACTTTTCTTTTTGAAAAGCAAACAGAACCGCGATTAGGTTCGCGGGAAAGGACTCGATGTGAGTATTAAAATTGCGAACTGTTCCGTTGTAATAACGACGTGATTTCTGAAGGTTGTCTTCGGTCGCGACTAAATCTGATGCGAGATTCAAATATTGCGAATTGGCCTTGAGGTCTGGGTAAGCTTCGACGACCACTGACAGACGTTGCAAGATCGACTCGAGTTCAGATTCGACTCGTTCTCGATTCTCAATATTATTGGCGTTGATCGCGGCGGATCGGATTTGCGTGAGCTCAGTCAATACGCTTTGTTCAAAATTCGAGTAGCCGCGAACGGTTTCGACTAGGCGTGGTATCAAATCGTGACGACGCTTGAGTTGAACATCCATTCCACTGTAGCCTTCTTGAACCAGCAAACGAGACCGAATGAGGCGATTGTAGAAGACGACCGTCATGATCATGAGCAAAGCCATCATCAATATTGGGATGCCCACGAACCAGTGCATTGCGGCGCCTTTCGATTTTGACTTAAATTTCGTGCGGCACCACCGTACTAGTTCTTGGTGCCGACGATGATATGGTATCCACCACGTTCAATAATTTCGACTGCCGAGAACCATTGCGGCAAGTTCTCGGTATACCATTGAAATTGCTTGGTGACCAAAACGAATTTCCCACCGGCTTTTAGGTTGTTCTGGGCGTTGATACAGAATACTTCGGCGATGCGATAGTTCGAAAAGTATGGCGGGTTGGCCATCACCAAGTCAGCGGGCCGACTGACTTTCAAATTCTCATCGTGATTCAGCATTGTCGTGATATTCGCCAGCCCGTTGCGTTTGGCATTTTCCTGAGTGCATTGAATCGCGCGCGTATTACTATCGACTGCGAAAATCTGTGTTTGAGGATTGCGAGCGGCGAGACCAAGAGAAACTGGACCTGCACCACATCCGAGATCGACAGCGTTCAATGCCTCAGTCGATGTCCAGAAATTTAACAGTTGCCGAGAACCCAAATCTAATTTCCGATGCGCGAATACGCCAGGTCGTGTTGAATACTTGATCAAGCGGTCGTTGTCACGAAACGCTAATTCACAACTGAAATCGCGTACCCGCTTCAGGGGCTCTTCTTTCATGACCGAAGCAACGAGGACCCGTCCATACTTTTTGATTCGAATGCTTTTGTTGAACGGTTTGAGTTGCTCGCGAGCCCACGGTTCAGCCTTGGCTTGCAGAGAGATCGCCAGTGTGCCGCCGATGGCCAAATGCATAAACGCCGATTGCATAATATCTCGAGCCAGTTCTTTCTGTCCGTTTTCCTCAAGTGGCAGAAGGACCAAATCGCACGGAGTCTCGGGCCAGTCGGCCTGGCACAAAGCGTTGAGGTTGGGCGTCTTTTCCGTTTCTATCCGGCTGGCATAAAACGAATCGATTGTTAGACAAGCAACCGTCGCATCAAATCGTTCGCGTGCAACCGTTTGTGGCAAATGACCGCGACCAACCGTTTGGGTCCATATCGTTTGACCGGGCCACTCAAGCGAAGCTCGAATCAATGCTTTTTCTGTTTCGGGAATCCACTCCCCTTGGAATTTTGGACGCGTTTGCTTTTTCAACGGAACTGTGCCTTTGATACGTTGGTGATTGGTTTCCGAACCTGCTAGAAAGGTCGGCTACGAAAGGAAATGCGTGACTCTTTAGATTGTTGACCAAACGAGATTCGACTATTGTAGTCATTGATCGATTCAACAACAGCGTATGAACACAATTGCGGAACCAAACAAGCAGATTCTCATGACCCGCGACAACGAATTGAAACCAACTGGCGAATTCACACACCTGGACGCGGACGGGCGGGCACGGATGGTTGATATCGGCGACAAAGACGTCTCGCGACGAATTGCGATTGCGGAGGGCCTAATTGAGATGGAGCCCGCAACTCTTGAGCAACTCAAGAACCAGACTCTCAAAAAGGGCGACGTGTTGGCGGTTGCTCGCGTGGCAGCGATCATGGCAGCCAAGGATACATCACGTTTGATCCCACTGTGCCATCCCATCCGCTTAGACAAAGTCGAAATAGAGTTTACCTATCTCAATTCAGCGACGTTGAGTGTGAATGCGACCGCTCAAGCCACTGAGCGAACCGGAGTCGAAATGGAGGCTCTGGTTGCTGTCTCGGTGGCTTGTCTCACGATCTATGATATGTGCAAGGCAATCGATCGGGCGATGGAAATTCGGAACATCCGCCTTTTGGAAAAAACTGGTGGTGTTCACGGAGACTATCAACGCAATTCATAGCATGCCTAATAGCACTGCCGAAGCGTTACCTTCCGGTTTGCGTCGAGTAAGTGCTTTCGAAAATCTTGTCAGCGTTCTGAGCCTCGAATCCATCGCGGCGATGCGCACGATGAATCTGCTCAGGCGGTAAGTCCTGGAATTGCGGCAAGACTTTTCGTTCGGCAAACTCGACATACGAGCCTGAAATTTTGTGTGTTACGACGTCTCCGAAACCGTCAGAAAACTCGGCTTCCACCATTTCTGCAACCGTCGAACTTTGGATCAACAGGCCGTCGTTGCTTTTTTTCGCTTTTCCGCCCGAATCATTGAGCTTGAAGTTGTGGCGTTCCAGATACAGATTGAATTCATCAATTGTGTTGTAGCCAAGCGGTAAATTGTGCACGCTGACGGTAAAGTGATTGAGGTAATACCGGTTGTAAATCACCCAGGCAGCGTACTCACTTTCCTTGGCAAGTTTCGAGTAGTCATTCAACGTTGGAATGCGCCACAGCGGACGATGCAAGAATTCGTCGACAGCGATACCATTATCGAGATTCAGCCTGTCGACGGGGTCTGACGTCACTTCGTCTGTATAGGAGCGAATGATCCGCTGCGATTCTTCCGACATATCATCAACTCGTAGCTCACTTACAAAAATCCGCGGAAAATGTTCGATGGGCGGCGAATACCAAAAAGCATTCAAGCGTTTGGCTTCGAAAAAGTAGGGATCGCGCCGCTGATAACCATAATGCAAGAAGATCTTTTCAAACGACTTAATGCCCAAATGTGGCACCCCCATTGTCCGAAACGCAATATGATCATTCTCAATTTCGGAAGCCGAAGCAATCAATCCATCCGCCGCTAAACACTCGGCAACCCGAGAAACATCAGGAACACGCTCCATATAACGTCGCATCAATCCATCCAGAACGATCGTCAAGTTGGCGGATTTGTCAGTTGTATTCATACATATCCCCTTGATATTTTCGGTTCAAAAGAACTGCGAGCATTGCGAGCCGATTGAATTATAGAGATTCCACCCCACCGCATTCAAGGTTGCGATGCTCTGGGTTCGCGATTTACGATCATTTGCCAAAACTGTGACTGTTACAAGATACGCGCGGCGGTCAGCAACAGACGAAACCGAGTACGCTCATTTTGACAAATCGCCAACACGACACTATTGCTATTTGAATGATAGTAGGCTCACCCCAATGGCTCATCTCACGAGCAAAATGCATTCATGGTTATCGTTTTTTAGGAAACAACGGGCCGCCGTAGATTGCCGCTGAGCCCAGTTCTTGTTCGATGCGAAGTAGTTGGTTGTATTTTGCCATTCGATCGCTTCGAGACGCCGAGCCTGTTTTGATTTGGCCTGTGTTTAGGCCTACAGCAAGATCTGCAATCGTGCTGTCTTCTGTTTCACCGCTTCGGTGACTTGAAATACTTGTGTAGCAATTGCGTTGAGCCAGGTGAATGGCTTCAATCGTTTCGGTCAAGGTGCCAATTTGATTGACTTTGATCAAGAT
>JAHEAM010000356.1:3678-4572 GCA_024642765.1 Planctomycetaceae bacterium | reverse complement strand
TATTCGCCCTTGAGCAATCGGATCATTACCTATCGTGAGCCAGGAGCGGAAGCCGATTTTTTCCAAATGGCGACTGTTATCCACGAAGCGACGCATCAAGTCGCCTACAACACGGGTCTGCATTCGCGCACCGCAGATACTCCACTTTGGGTTTCAGAGGGACTAGCCAAAATGTTTGAAGCCCGAGGAGTACATTCGAGTTATCGATACAACGGTCTGGAGGAACGCATCAACCGAACGCAACTTGAATACCTGCAAAGCTTAATGGCTTCCAATCAACTGCGCGGGAAGTTGGTCGAGTTGGTGCAAGAAGATAGTTTATTTGATTCGAATCCCCAATTGGCATATGCGTTGGCCTGGGGCCTGACGTTTTACTTGTGCGAGACACATTCAAGCGACTATTCTCGCTACATGAATCACATTCGCAATCTTCCGCCCTTTCAGGCGTATACTGCTGCCAAAAGACTGGGCGACTTTCAACATGTTGTCTGTCGCGATTTGAACGATTTGGAGCTGCGTATGGTCCGGTATTTATCAGGATTCTAGCCGAATCTAGGCTAGCTCAGCCGTCTTGCCAAAAAAGGAGGTTTTCGCAATACTTAGAATTCTGGAGTCAAGTTTTTTGGCGAAGGCGCGTGCTTGTTACGAAATAAGCATTACTATTAAGCTGTGATTGTCGTCACGGTTTGCCAAGAAACCCAAAACCAGTTAACTATTTGATTCAAAAGCGTCCGTAGCTCAATGGATAGAGCACTGGTCTTCGGAACCAGGGGTTGCAGGTTCGACTCCTGCCGGGCGCGCTTCTTTATGTACACCATTTCCGAATAAGCAATTTACCAATTTGTTGTGAAATGGGCTTGAGACCTCTAGTACGATTTGAGTCTAGGGCCTTGG
>JAHEAM010000356.1:0-3668 GCA_024642765.1 Planctomycetaceae bacterium | reverse complement strand
ATTGAAGATTCTTGCGGTCAAATCAACTTGAGTATGAACGACCTATGGATGACAAATCGGTGGGGCAGAGTCTGTAGCGAACGAACTTAACCGCCAATAATCGCGATTCTCATCTTTCAATTCAAAATCGCAATTAGGAAGCCTTGGCAACCGGTTTCACTGAATAAGGAGAACGGTTGCAATTGCCTCTCCTACGAATTGCCCATAACGTTGCTCTTCCCCAACTAAGTTCAGCAAAGTAGTTTAGTGGGTGTGCAAATGGATATCCGAAAGGCACGATGAGCATTTATCGAGACCCAAACTAGGAAATCACGTAGCGACATTCAAGCGAAACCTGCGTTGAGCCAAACACGAGTTCTTACAATCGAGTCCTTTTTGAGTCTTATCGGGAAATTACCGGTAATTGACGTGCGTGCGCCCGTCGAGTTCGCTCAAGGCCACATTCCCGGTGCGTGCAATCTGCCTTTGTTTTTGGATCAAGAGCGAGCCGAGGTTGGTACAACCTATAAAAACCAGGGTCGCGAGCCAGCGATTCTTAAAGGCCTTGAGATTGTTGGGCCCAAGATGAGAACGCTTGTAGAGAAAGCGAAAGAAATTGTTCAGGCGAAATCAGATCCGATCCCGGTCCGCCCCCAAGTCCTCCTGCATTGTTGGCGAGGCGGGATGCGAAGTCGCTCCGTAGCATGGCTTCTAGAACAAGCGGATTTTGATGTTCAAGTTTTAGAGGGTGGCTACAAATCGTATCGACGAACGATTCATCGAATTTTTGAAACACCCTTCAAACTGGTGGTTCTAAGCGGTCTCACCGGTGCTGGTAAGACGCAAAACTTGCATGCTCTCGCAATTGCAGGTGAGCAAGTAGTCGACCTCGAAGGACTTGCGAATCATCGCGGTTCGGCTTTCGGAGGCATTGGTCTACCTGCCCAGCCCACAGTTGAGCAATTCGAAAACCTGCTTGGTGAGCAACTACGACGTCTGGACCTCTCGCGGCGAATTTGGGTCGAAGATGAAGGCAAAAAGATCGGACGCTGTGTTGTGCCGACGCCTTTTTTTGAGCAGCTGCGGGCGGCACCAGCGGTCTTTCTCGATGTTCCGCGAGAAGTACGTGCGCGGCTTTCGGCAGAGCTTTATGGGGAATTGGACAAGCCAGAAATCGAAACCGCGATCACAAATATACGTAAACGACTTGGTGGTCAAAACGCAAATTTGGCAATCGAACAGCTTCGCAATAACGACATGTCCGCGTGCACCGATACGCTTTTGGCTTATTACGACAAAACCTATTCGTTCAGTAAAGAAAAGATGAGTCGACAAGTCACTATCGATCTCCCAACCGCTGATCCCCTCTCAGTCCAAACACTTATCGAGTTGAAAAGACTGGCTGAATGTAGCATTGAATAAGGAATAGGCTGGGCTCGATTTGTGGTCAAAAAAAAACGGCGTCCAATCAAATTGATCGAACGCCGTTTATCAATAATCTTCAAAATTGAAGGTTAGCTTTGTTAACTAGGCAACTCGTCGTCGACGAACTACCAAGCCAACAACCGCACACAAACCTAGCAAAGAACCAACTGCTGGTTCAGGAACTGCCGTAATGACGTAGTTGAAAGCCTGGGTTGTGAAGTTTGGGTCACCAGCGGATCCCAAAACAAACGTTTGGCCATCATCGAAAGAAATCGAATAGTTACCGTCAACAGCTCCCGTAGTGTTCAAGGTAACCGTTCCGACAATCACTTCTGTCGCTGTCGTCGTATAAATTCCGGTTAGATTTGTGGAGAAAAGACCACTAAAACCTGGAAAGGCAAGCGAGTCCCATCCGCCGAGACCGTTGGTCGTCCCGCCAGTCAGCATACCGCCTGCGCCGGTTTGATCCGACATTTGAACAAACATGTCATAACCCAAAGTGGTTAAGGGTGCCACATCTGACGTTGTTACGACGTCAAAAGTTATAACCTGACCAGCAACGTAGGTGGACGTCCCTGTATCCGGTCGCAAGAAGAAAACAACATCGGCCTGAGCCACAGTTGTCATCAATGCGATGATACATAGCAGCGCTGTACTAACAATTCTTTTCATAAAATTCTCCAAAAATGTTGAGTTTAACTCAAAGTTGTAATTACGAAATATTTATCAAAAACCTAAATCTTAACGGAAGTGCTCACTGCGAAATCATTCGCTGTCGACACTTCTTTTTTGTTATCAGTTTGAAAATCGAAATCGAAGTCAAACGAGTCGAACACATTGTTGACTGAAGACGCTCGAACGCTGGCAAACAGTTGATCTTTCAATTGAGTCTTAGCTGCCTCAACTGTTGGATTCACAACCATTTCTGCACTTCTAGCTTGCACACCCGTATTAGGTGTGTAAATCCAACCGTTCGAAAACTCTGATTTTTCAGATTTGATTGAGGCCAAGCCAAGTTTGGCAGGAGCCGCAGGAATTTGAATGTTCGTCAACTGAACACTCAAATTATTTCGAGCTTGTACAACATCAGCGCCGTTTGTCACCGTTCCATTCTTATTCAAGTCGTAAATGTTTGTGATCGGCACAGCTGACGCTGACAAATTGTTACGAATTTGAACCACGTCTCCACCGTTGGTCACAAAGAATCGTTGGAACGGCTGTGCCGTCGCGCTTCCTGATTGCAAACCGGATATCTCGCCCTTGAGGTGACCAATATAGTAAACGTCATCTGACGATAGGCCAGTATTGGCGTTTGCCGCTACTGTGACACGCAACCATCGTGATTCAATGGTATTGTCCGCCCATTCGAGTCGAATACGGCTCGTGTTTCCACCCAGAGACGAAACAACAATCGCAGTTGGATTTGGAGCTGCTGCCCAATTCGCTGGTTGGTTTGCGACAAGAGTTGCATCAAAACCACCTTGTGGACTCATTTGGAAAACAAAGTCCGAGTTGGTCAAACTGCCCGATGCCAAGAAGTCATAATCCAATACCATTCCGTTAATACCACGGGTGACATTGATAATGTTGTTGTAGCCGAGCGTTTGAGCTGAGGCGCCTTCTTTGGCAATCGATTTGAGGCTATCCAATCGATCGTTTACACCGGCCCCAATCGTTGAACCTTTGTAGTAGACCGATCGACCAACAGCTTCCGTTACATTTTGTGTTTCACCATATGTTTGGTTAAACATTGGTGTACCGGCCGCATTGGCAACGATTAAACCAGTTGCGGGAACTGTGAACACCCAACCTGGAGTTCCGTCCAATCGCATGTTATGAGATCCGGCGGGCAGGTCAAAATTGACCCAACCGTCAGCTCCAGTCACCAAACCAGATTCCGCTGAAGCATCAATCTTCAAGTCGAAAGAGTTCAAAACACCAGTATCTCCAGATGCACTGTCGGTAATGCGAATAATCCAGTTACCGTTGGCCTGGGCAGACGTCATGCCATCAAACGCCGACAGCGGATTATCAGGTATGAAACTGCCGGCAAAAGGAGCTGTCCCTGCAGCAATCGCAGTTGCTGCTTCATCGTCGAACACCGTGCCGGTCAGGTTGTCACCTGAACCACCGCGATTGTCAAACAACAGAACATTAATGCCCGTTGGAGAAATCAAACGAATCTCCATGTCCGCATCCCAAGTATGGGAAATATTTACAGTCAAATTGACGTCGGTGATGCTTCCAGTAACTCCCGAAACCGC
>JAHEAM010000355.1 GCA_024642765.1 Planctomycetaceae bacterium | reverse complement strand
AAGGAAACGTTTTTGGAATAGACATCTCGTCTGGAATGCTAAAAGTAGCGGAGAAAAGTGTACTTAAGGAATCAACCGCCGCGCCGATCAGGTTGACGATCGCCTATCCCGCTAGTTCTAATGGAAGCAAAACGGGTTTTGAAACCAGGAGGTAGAATCGGGATCGTGTCGATGTCTGTGGTTCGAAACGGTGAGCATCCGAGTCTCCTGGAATATGCCTATGTCTGGATGCACACGCATTTCCCGCATTTGGTAGATTGTCAACCAATTGACGTCGAGCAGCATGTTAGGACAGTAGGCTTGAAGATTCACCCATTCGACAGAAATCAAAATCTGGACAATGTCTGTCGCGGTTGTGGTTGCCGAAAAACGGTCGCTCGTGATACTTTAAGAATTCAAAAAACGGGAGCGAAGTCTCTTGGAACATTTTCGCGATTCCATTCTGGCGCCACGAAAATTCTATTTTCGGTTGGCAAGATTTGCGTCCTACGCATTTTTGTTGGGCGTGGTCTCGTTGAGTATCGGCATGATCGGATATTGCGTGCTAGAAGGACAATCTTGGCCGGAAGCGTTTCTAAATGCGTCAATGTTACTGGCAGCGATGGGGCCGGTGAGCGAACCCCGTACCGATGCCGGTAAAATTTTTGCAGGATGCTACGCCCTGTATTGCGGATTGGTTTTTCTATTCACCGTTGGACTTCTTGTGACACCTGTTGCCCATCGTGCATTGCATATCTTTCATGCCGATCCTGATGACATTGATCCAATAAGTTGACTATTTGCAGATGATTCAGACGCCAGTCAGAAAACAAGAAAAATGGACGCTGAACTGCTGAGGTTCATCCAAAAGCGGTTAAGAATCCAAAGCAGCTTTTCCTCGCAATCAAGGCGAAAAAATATTGAACAGTTTCTGCTCAACGAAAGGCGAATCTGTCATTTTCTGTTCGATCGTCTTCACGTTCCAAAAAGCTTGCGTTTCAGCGTAATACCACGAAACGGCACAAAAAGTGCACTTGGTCATTGGCTGAGGTGACGAATTGACAATCGCTAAAATCGACAACTGTTTCGGCCAAATGTATGGCATCACCCATCTTGTTACCTTAGTAAGAATATTTCCAACGGAAAAACCCAATTCGCGCATTGATGAAGCCAACGAGATCTCAACGCATTCGGATCATGACCTACAACATCCACAAGGGAATCGGTGGGGTTGATCGTCGTTACCAGCCTGAGCGAACCATCGAAACGATTCGAAAGTACGAGCCGGATGTCGTCATGTTGCAGGAGGTCGACAACGGTGTTCCACGGTCAAATCATCATCGCCAGGTTGATCTCTTAGGAGACGCCTTGGGGTTTGAACACCGCGCCTTCCAGGAAAACGTGTATCTGGCACAAGGCAAATACGGAAACGCGATCTTGAGTCGGTTCCCAATGACGCAGACTTGGGACCTCGACTTGACGATTCGATTCAAAAAACGTCGCCAGGCACTGATTGCGATGGTTACGCTACCGAACTCCTCGCGCGATTCATTACTATTATGCAATTCGCATCTGGGCCTGGCAGGTTTCGAACGAACTCGCCAGTTACGGAGGCTATTGTCGTTTGAGGTTATCGCTGATTTGCCGATTGCGACTCCGATGATTATTGGTGGCGACTTCAACGATATTTGGAATACGATCGGTCGGCGATTCCTGGTACCCAAGGGATTCTCTTGTGCCGTTGGCCGAAAACACACTTTTCCAGCAGTGTTTCCGATCCGAAGGCTAGACGCCCTTTATTTTCGTGGCGAGCTACAACTCGACACTAGTTTCGCGGCACCATGTCGACTGGCTAAACTTGCCTCCGACCACTTACCGGTCATTGCCGATTTCCGTATTGGCGCGGCCCAAGAGTGAACCGAGCCTAAGCCAGATCCATCATGGACTTGTACCAATCTCGCACATTCACGAGCGATTGCCTCCATCAATTCCGCGATAAATGCGCAGAAATCTTGGTTTCCCGACTCAAACTCTTCGGTGCCATTCGCACAGAGGCAACTTAGAATTTATAAAAGCACAACCTGTCAACGACCAAAAGGCTTTGGTCACGGGGTTCGAAGATGTCGACATGGCAAAAAGCGTTATCGTTAAACTCCATGACGGCCGTATCAATCTCGAAAAAATCGAATTGGTCACTAAAAACGTGAATATTGAAGCGCCAGAGGTCGAAACGCCAATAGTCCACGCAACAACAGAAAGTTCGATGATCAAAAGCGCCGCGAAATGGGGTAGTATCGGTGCGGGAACTGGATTGTTCGCGGGGTTGTTCACGCCGTTTCCTGGACTAGCACTCGGCATCGCAGCAATGGGTGCGTTGACTGGAGGCATCCTGGGCGGCGTGGCCGGAGTCTATCATGCGGTTGGAGACAATTCCGTAAACTTGCCAACACTCGAAGAGTATGAACAAATGCTAAAAAACGGTCACTGCCTCGTCGTGGTTCGCGGTAATCATGTTTTCGTCATGCAAGCCGAAAAGATCGTCAAGTCGTTTCCTGATATTCACCGACACGTTCACGCCTTGAACGGGCACGAACACCACGAACACCCAGCTCACGAAATTCCATAGACTCCTCAACTAGTAGCTTAGCTAGACTTAGTGACTCGCACACTTTCTTTTCGTGCCAACTCGGTTTCTCTCGTACTTAAAGATACGGAGTTAGCAAACGGGCTATTCCGTCACGCAAACGGAACAAAATATTGCGAGATTGGATGACCGCAAGTGTCAATTCGGTTGCCGCGCTTAGTTTGTCGTTGGTCAACTCCGACAGTTCGCGAGCCAATTCCAAACTATAGCATTCCACATTGAATTCGAAATTCAGCCGCAAGCTGCGCGGATCCAAATTCGTGGAGCCCACCAATGCCCACGATTCATCTACCAGGATCAGTTTTGTGTGATCAAACGGCGGAGCAGTCATGAACACACGACAGCCTCCTTCCAAAATCTGCGACAACAAGTTGCTGGCCGCCCATTGCACCAGCGAGATATTATTCTCGTTGGGCAACAAAACAACGACCTCGACCCCGCGCAACGCGGCAACATTCAACGCTCGAATCAAACTTGAATCGGGCAAAAAGTAAGGTGTCATGATGACTATCCGGCGATTCGCAATCGCAATCGCGGCCAAAATGGTCAGCAACATGCGCTCAAAATCTTCGTCGGGACCGTCCGAGACGCCACGCGCTAACGCCTCACCCTGAAATTCGGGGATCGGCAACCACTTTTCGCCTTGTAAAAACTCACCCGATACGAACGCCCAGTCGGTCGCAAATGATTCCTGCAGATGTATCACAACTGGGCCTTCCAATTTAAAGTGCAGGTCCTTCACCGGATGGCGTGGTTTGTTGCCTACGATACAACCAGCTCGAATATTGATCCCTCCTGTGAAACCGCAAACCCCGTCAACAACCATAATCTTCCGGTGGTTTCGCAAATTCGCATACGGCACGAATATCGGATACCAAGTCGGTAGGAAATTCCTGCAGTCGATTCCGCGTCTGCGCAGCTCTTTCGTCGTTGACTTTCGTGAATACTTCGACCCCACATCGTCGATCAAGACTCGAACCGACACCCCGCGTTTGGCGGCTGCGTCCAACGCAACAACAAATTCTTTCCCAGCGTCATCGAAATCGAAGATGTATGACTGCAACGTGATCGAGTGCTGCGCGCCTGCGATTGCCGCCAACATTTCTGGATAGGCTCCGTCACCGTTAACTAACGGCGTGATTTTGTTGCCAGGCAGTAATGGCCGTTTCGTCAAGTGCCCAATAGCATCGACTAATTGTGCGAAACTCGCGTGACGTTTTTTGGCTTCATCAATTTGACGAGCAACCTCGACGGGTATCGGTACATTAACTCTCGAAAACGCCAAATCCAATTTATCTTGAAAGGTCTTGCCTTTACGCTGGATACGGTTGATGCCGAAACAAAAATAAAGAAACGAACCAATCAATGGTGCCAACCAAATCAAACCGACCCAACCGATGACGGAATTCGTTTCGCGTTTTTTGAGCAGCGCATGCAACGATGCGCCTACCGCGATACACCTCTCGCAACCAGCCAGTACCAACGGCCAATATGTTTGTAAAAAAACGATCATGGTGCGATTGTCCTAGGCCGCATGAAATAGCGAAACCCCCAAATTTGGCTCACAAAGAATTTTCGTGTGGACGAGCGGAAAGACCATACATTATTGGGAGCACGAATAAATTCAAGAACATCGACGTCGTGAGCCCGCACAGGATCACCCAGGTCATGGGGTATTCAATTTCTTGGCCAGGTATGTTTCCGGTCACCATCAAAGGCACCAAGGCCAATCCGGTCGTAAGTGCTGTCATCAGAATGGGTGCAAGACGTTCTTCGGCTCCACGCAAAACCAGCTCACGACCGAAAGGAACTTTTTCTTCTGTTTGCAAATGGCGATAGTGGCTCAACAACATGATACCGTTTCGCGCCGCTATGCCCAAGATCGTCACAAAGCCGACGAGTGAACCCAACGATAATATTCCGCCACCGAACAGCACCCCCACCACACC
>JAHEAM010000354.1 GCA_024642765.1 Planctomycetaceae bacterium | reverse complement strand
CGAGTCGAAGGTATCCCTGAAGTGATTCGCAATGGTGTCGACGGCTTGCTTTGTCAGGCGGATTCTCCGATCGATCTCGCCAATCAAATCGACAAGATGTACTGCAATCAAGAGAGTTGGATGGAAATGCGTCGAAATTGTCGTGAGCAACATCGAGAGAATCTCTCCGATGAAGCAATGGCGAAGAAGACAGCGGCGGTCTATTCGACGATGCTCTAACCTAAACTTCGTAGGCCTCAATTCGGATCTAAAGTTAGGCAACTCAATTTGAGGCGGCTAAATTTCCTATTGGAATGCGCGTAGCTTTTTAAACTTGCAATAGTGGCAACAGCTCACGCCCCAACTCTGCCGTCGATGTAGCGCAAAAACTCAACTGCGACACATCAAAAGGCGAACCATCCAAATTTGAAATCGAAACTCCAGCTTCTGCGGCGATCAAAATTCCCGCAGCGATATCCCAAAGACTTAAAGTTGACGCCCAATAGCCATCTAATCTTCCAGCGGCAACGTAACAAAGGTTCAAGGCAGCGGAACCAAGTCGCCGCGTCGAGGCATTCTTCACCACATTGTTAAAACGGATTAACTCGGGCGTATCCTCAACAACCGACGATGGAAAACTATGTACGAGCAATGCCTTGCCGAGTGTGCGGCATTCACTCGGTTTGATCAACTCTTCATTCCGCCACGCTCCCTCGCCGCGAATCGACCAGAATGTTTCCCGCAACATGGGGTCAAAAACAAGCCCAATAAGTGGCTGCCCGTTATGAAATAAACCAATTGAAATAGAAAATGACGGCAGGCCATGAATAAAATTTTTGGTTCCATCCAGTGGGTCAACGATCCAGCAGTACCCGTCGCGCCATTCTTGAGTATCAGCACCAGATTCTTCGCCTAACAAATGATGGTCGGGAAATCGATTTCGAATGGCAGCAAATATTATTTCTTGCGATGCAACATCTGCCTCCGTCACCCAATCGTTTGGCTTCTTCTCTCGCATTGCGGCTTTGCCCAGACTGTGCATCAATAATGCTCCCGCTTCGTTTGCCGCTTCGCGAACGACTTGTAAAAAGTCATACAAATGTTTCTGGGACACGAAAATCTCGAGTTTAGAAAAGAGAAATCTGATTCTTTAAATCGATTTGGTCGCCGTACCTCGCCTCAAATACTGGGCAGTTCGGCTGTTTGGGTAGTTATTCCATCGAAAAACGGTCGAATTCGGAGGTTTTAGTCGCCCAAAAATTCACTTGTTTTTTCGAAACTCATGCCCAATTTTTGTGGTTTTTTGATTTTTGGTTTGTTAGGATGTTGAAAGGTGAAAGCAATTTCACCAAACGGCCTCTTCTCTGTTCCGGCCCCGTCGAGTTGCTTTTTGTGATTCGACGGGGTTTTTTCTTGCGCTCGATGACCCAATCGTTTGAGAGCTAAAGGTCCAAAATCGCAAATCTATTTTATCTCACACAAGTTCTTTGAGTGGATCCGAAACGTCTGCCAGCAGGACCTCGAATTTCCAATCGCTTATGTTAGTTTCATCGTCATAAAGCTGTCCTGGTTCTTCTTCTGCATTGACAACGTATTCGGTCCCATCCATCGCGACAAAAATGTAATCCATCCCATTTGTATCGATTTGACGCAACTGCCCAAGCTCTTTGTGGCCAATCCCTACGACCTTTGCCGACCGTACTTGGCTAGTGCCCTTTTCGGCCCGCAGCTGATTGAAAAAGTATAACGTTGCCCCTGCAGAGATTTTATTTCCGTTTTGTTCGGCGCTCTCGTGGTCATGCGAATGCCCGAGTTGAATTTCCTCATGCTTTGAAGTCTCGGGGTTCGAGAAAAACCAGAAGCGTTCGGTTTGACCAAGTTCGAGGGACTGATCCAACTTGTGCCAGCCTGGTGACCAAACGGCAATGGTAATAGGGCCAGTCGGATGGTTCTCGGTCATGGTTATTCTCAGACTCTAGGGAGCGTTAGTAAAAACTCAAACTGTGATGGGCAAAGTTTCGCCTTTGCTGCCCATATTGTCAACGAAGCAAGCAGCAGTTGCATCTGCTAAATCGTTTGGATTGAGGTTGCCGAAGTAGCCTGTTTTGAATAGGAAAATTACAAAAATTAAATTTGTGGGGAAATTGTTAGATCTGTACGCCACGTTTGCGTAATGAATTTCGTAACGTTTCGGAATCTACGAACAGTTCAGCGTCAATTCCAGCGTTGACAGCTCCAGTCACGTTATCAGATCGATCATCAACAAACATGACGTTGCCTGCGTTTAGATCGCATGCCAGGCTTTTGCGTGCCACAATGTTTGCTCTCTGCAAGGCTACTTCGTAAATTCTAGTCTCGGGTTTCATAGAGTTTTCTTCGAAGCTCAACACAACTAATTGAAAATAGTCTAAATACGGTGCAAAAATACCTTTCACCAAAAAGTCCCAATGCGCCGAGCAAGTATTCGAAAGAATCCCAAGCGGCAGACCTGTTTCATGCAGTTCTTTGACCAACTGAAGGCATTCTTCGTTCAGCCAAAACATGTCGCTTGCAGCAAGAGCAAACTCCTCAGGTCTTGCGGTTGTGCGGAATGTCCTGTTCAGCGTCTCACAAACATCGGCAGTCTGCCGTTGTCCGATTTCATACGCATGTTGGAGCCCCGATCGATAAAGGGCTAGGTCAATTTGGTCTGGAGCGACATTGAACAGACGCCCAAGTTGTTGGCAAGCACGCTCCGCCGAAAAGTGCACCAACACGTTCCCAAGATCAAAATAAAAGCTTTGCAAGGTGTCCAATTTATATTTCCAAAGTTAACAGTACTCGAGTTGCGGCAATTTCTTAGGCAATATGTTAACAATTTTGCCAAAATCCGGGTTGTTGCACAGAGTTGTTTTGAGGACTTATATCTCATGTGCTCGATTACGAAGTCGGATTTTGGAACGCCTTTTCGACTTGTAGTCGAATCGAGATATAATCAGCGGCGTTGGCCATAATACGTTGGCTTATGTGAATATTGTTTGAAGAGGAATTTGAATTGATGACCGAAACGATGGCCGAAACGCTTGCAACTCCCTCTGTTCGAACGTTAGCCGAGTTGAAGGCCTCTGGTTGGCAATCGAAATCAGTGAAAAGTGAAATCCGAGACAACTTTTTGCGGGCCCTTTCTGATGACAAAACGCTGTATCCAGGAATCGTTGGTTACGAAGAGACGGTTATTCCGGAAATTAATATTGCTTTGTTGTCCGGTCACGACATGCTGTTTATGGGCGAGAAAGGCCAAGCCAAAAGTCGCTTGATGCGAGCGCTCGTCAACTTCCTCGATCCCTTTATTCCTTATTTGGATATCGACGGCTGTCCCTTTCATGAAGATCCCTTGAATCCAATCAGCTCGGTTGCAAAACGTTATGTTAGGGAACATGCAGATGAAGACATCCCGATTCGATGGTGGGCACGAGTAGATCGATACGCTGAGCGCTTGGCGCCGGGAACCAAATTCGCGGACATCATTGGGGAGATTGATCCTGCGAAGTTGGCTGGCGGTGCGAGTATGTCTACTGAGGAAGCATTGCACTTTGGTTTGATTCCAAGAATGCACCGCGGGATTTTCGCAGTCAACGAATTGCCCGAGTTGGACGAAATGGTGCAAGTTGGCTTGTTTAACATTTTAGAAGAACGTGACGTTCAGATTCGTGGCTATCCCGTTAAGTTCGATATTGATGTGCTCATTCTGTTTTCGGCGAACCCGTCTACGTTTAACCGCAGCGGCAAAGTCATTCCGCAGCTCAAGGACCGAATTGGATCGTTGATCCAGACGCATTATCCGCGTTTCCGCGATTTGGGAATCCAAATCATGGAACAAGAAGCCAACATCGACTTGAACGGTGACTATCCTGTTCGCGTACCGCTGTTCATGAAAGAAATCTGCGAGCAAATCACGATCGAAGCACGACGCTCACGTTACGTCGACCAACATTCGGGTGTAAGTGCTCGGTTTAGTACTGCCAACTATCGGACAATGATCTCTAGCGCGCGACATCGCGGAGTTTTACTAAATGAACGACCGGCCGTGCCACGAATTAGCGATTTGGGGCACCTGTATACTTCGTCGCTTGGAAAACTTGAACTCGATTTAATGGGCACGCACCAGATGACTGAGCGTCAAGTCCTCGACGCTGTGATTGCGGAGGCGATCAAAAAGGTATTCGACGAATATGTGTCAGAACACGGTCTCGATGAAATTACAAGCGTGTTTGCGAAGGGTGTCAAGATTGAGGTAGGCGATCAAGTGCCATCTTCGAACTACGAAGCGTTAATCAGTCGTATTCCAAAAATCTGGGATAAAGCTTTCGAGGTCAACGCGGCGGATGACCCAGCAGTTCGTGCCTCCTGCGTTGAATTCGTACTGGCGGGGATGTATGCCAATGATTTGATTTCGCGATCGCAAAATCATGGACGCACTAGTTACGACTTGGATTAGTCGCGGCGTTTTCGTGATACAAGTCCGAATCGCGAACGAACAGAATTTTACAATTCTCCAGTTGTTTGAGTTGGATGTGTGTATTCCTATCCGTTCATAACTTCGTTCTAGCGGGTGACACCTCCAA
>JAHEAM010000353.1 GCA_024642765.1 Planctomycetaceae bacterium | reverse complement strand
TCATCGACGGTCAGTTCTGGTCGTCGTTGACCGCTCAGCACTCGGCAATATTTGGCTCCCAATGCGTGCGCCATTTCGATCCAGCGTTTCTGCTTGGCAATTTCTTGTGCGCGAAACGCAGGATCGGGGTGAGTAAAGTCAGGGGAACAGCACAACATCGGAATGGTTTTTCCGTGTGCCTCGACCTCCTCGCGAAATCGCGACCAATTGCATTTGTTGGCCATTTCGAGAAACCCGGCATACCATTCAAGACCTTGAACGTCCAGCGACGACGCGAGATCTATCCATTTCGAAACGGACATCGAGCCATCTTTACAAAGTGCATGCATGAAGGCCTTTGGGAATACGGCAAGCTTTGGCATAAAACTACTGTCTCGGGATGACGTTTTTGTCTTTCGGCGGGTTTCGGCCAATGAACGGATATTGCTCTAAATCCACAACCTGCCCGCTGATAGGACCGCTTTCGTCCCCCAACCAATAGACGGCGGCGGCGGCGATTTCCTGTGGCAAGATGATTCGGCCTGCCGGTGCATAAACGTTGGGCAACATAGAAACCCAATTCTCTGGCAACCCCTCCAGGCGTTTTCGTTCTTCTTCGGCTTTGGTCAGAACCCACCCGGGATTGATTTGATTGACGCGAATTCCATCTTCCCTCATTAAAGCATCACCCAGATTGCGAGTCATCGTCATCAACGCCCCTTTGGAAATGCTATAGGGCAATAAATCGGGTTGGCCGCAATAGGCGTTGACGCTCCCGATGTTGAGCACGCAGCCATGATTTTTTCGCAATTGCGGCAGCGCGGCTTGAATCAGCAGTAGCGGGGCCAAAGTGTTAGTGGCAAGGAATTTTGCAAACAATGTCGCGTCCGTGTCGTGGATATTGCCAGGCGCGATCAGTGCTGCGTTGTTCACGATCGCGTCGAGCTTCCCGAAATGTTTCACGGCGCAATCGACCAAGCGCTGTGGACAGCCATCGTTGGTCAGATCTTCAATGTGAAGTGAGGCCCGTCTGTGGCTAAGTTCACTGACCAACTCCTCACCCATTTCGCGCTGCAGGCCATGAACAATTACCGAAGCACCTTCGGCAACGCAACGACGCGCAATTGCTTTGCCGATCCCCGTGCAGCTTCCCGTAACGATGATTACCTTGTCATGCAGTCGCGACATTTATTTAGACCGGTTGAAGGACAGACTTTACGACGTCACCTCGATGCATCGTCTCGAACGCTTCGCGCCATTCCGTGATCGGCCAAACCCCTCCGATTATGGGCTCGACATCCAAGAGGCCATTGGCGAGCAATGCGATGACCCGTTCCCAGATAGGCCAGTTGTGGCTGAAGCTCCCCTGAAGCGTGACGTTTTTTTGAACGAGAGGATCGACGCTGAATCCGAACGGTTGAGGTCCCCAGCCAACTTTTGAAATCCAGCCAGCCGGTCGGACTATGTCAATCGCGAGCTTAAGCGTCATGCTGACTCCCGCGGCATCGATCACGCCGTCGCACCCGAGTCCATCGCGAGTACGTGCCCAAGGCGACGGGTCGCCAATGATCGCTTCGCACCCGTACTGTTTTGCAATCTCTAAACGTTGTCGATCCGATTCAAGCCCCACCATTGCCACTTCTGCACCGCACAATCGCGCCATTGCAGCGCAGAGAATCCCAATCGTCCCCGGTCCTAGCACGACGATTCGGTCTCCTGGTTCGATCCGCGAGTTCTTGACGACAGCGTTGTAAGCCACACAACACGGTTCGGTTAGGCAGGCATGTTTGTATGGAAGCGAATCGGGAATCAAATGCAGAATGCGAGACGGAACGCGCACGTACTTGGTCATCGCCCCATCCACACCGTAGCCAAAACCTTTTCGAGTCGGATCGAGATTGTACAAACCGCGTCGCGACATTGGATTTCGCTGGTCGATGATCGCAGCGGTTTCGCTGACGACTCGGTCCCCCACTCTCCAATCGTCAACATTACCACCGAGTTCCGCAATGCGCCCTGTAAACTCATGTCCTAAAACAACAGGATAATTTACTGGCCACGAATGATCGGCGGTCCATTGATGCAAATCGCTTCCGCAGACGCCGACATTTGCGACTTCGAGCAGCACGTCGTCCGGACCAATTGCTGGACAGTCGAGTTCGCGAATCTCGACGGAATCTTTTAGTGGTGCATAATTGACAACCGCAGCGAATTTCATAATTGAGTTTCTTTTGCTAATGGCGGCATCAAGTCAATCCTGTGGCCGAAAATAATCTATTTGTCTTTGGTTGTTCTATCACAAATGATACGCAACGATGCTTCGAGATCGCCGTCGGCGGTTCGGAACGAGTCCGCATCGATCGTCAAAGGTGCACCTAAGACAACCAACGGCGCTCCATATTCCGGGCACTGGATCGCTTGTTCCAGGCTCAATCCACCAACGGCTTGCACGGGAATCCTAACGGATTGGCATACTTCGCGAAGCTGATCGAGTGGGCTGGGCATTCGGTTGCCTTGAGCCGCAATTCCCCGTCGCTCGTCATAACCGATGTGATGAATTACGTAGTCGCAACCGAGATCTTCGAGCCGTTTTGCACTGGCCACCATATCGCGGGTGGCCATATTATCCCCCATGACTTTGATGCCGAAGTCTCTCCCTGCCTTGACCACACAGTGTATGGTTTCCACGTGAGCCCGGGCCATCACGACGACATGAGTCGCACCTGCGCCCGCCATCATTTCGGCTTCCAGATATCCGCCATCCATTGTCTTGAGGTCAGCCACAATAGGAACGTTTGGGAATTCGTGGCTCAACGCCCGAACGCCATGAAGTCCTTCTGCTAGAATCAACGGTGTACCAACTTCAAGCCAATCCACGCCAGCTCGGATGGCCATATGGGCTGTATCCAATGCCTCGTCAATATCGATCAAGTCTAGCGAAATTTGGACGATTGGTCGCATAAATTATTCCATGCCGAAAGTAGATTGAACCGTTGACCGGCACGTCGCCGTTGGCTCAATTGTCTTGTATGATTCGTCGCGCGTGAAGACGTCGAAGATTGCAACCCTAGTAGGCTGTAACGAAATCGGGCGAGCTCGCTTTCGACGACAAAGGTCTACAGAAATGGACTCAGCCTGCGTATTCTGGCTGAATCATGCCTTGAGTCTTCACTCCCACGATGAACAAGTCGCCAGCCATCGGTTGCTGCCGGCGTTCAACCGCGTTTAAGCCCTGCGATGCAGTTGTGATTAACAATTGATCGAGGTTGAGCCCACCAAAGGCGCAGGCGGTTGGAGCCGACACGGGCACTGAAACCTTGGTGAGGATTCGAGCGGATTCCGGACAGATTTGGGCCACGCACCATCCGCCCCAAAAAGCAACCCACAGTTTGTCATCTGTATCGATTGACATGCCGTCCGGAAATCCCAATTCAACGGGAGCCCGAAAGACGCAAACGCGATTTTCAATTTGGCCAGTCGAAAGATCGTAATCAAACCTGTAGATTTTTCGGCGCGGCGAATCGACCAAGTACATTCGGGTTGCATCTTTCGACCACACAATTCCATTAGATACGCCGATGTCGCTTCCCCATCTCTTTTTGATCTGCCGGTCCTTTTCGAGCGAGTACAATGAACCGGTGAAAATGTCCAAGTGATCGTCAATCCGCATCGTGCCGGCCCAGAACCGCCCCGCCGGATCGCATTTCCCATCATTGAATCGATTGTCAGGTTTATCGGATTCAGGATCGCCAAACATTTCGACTTTGCCGGAAGTCGGATCGAACGATCCGAAACCATTTTGCAGGGAGAGCATCAATCCGCCACTCGTTCTCGAAACAACTGCACCAGGCATTTGATTCAGCTGCCACTCCGTGTTGCTCCTTGTTTCAGGCGCAAATTGGAACAACTTTTGTTCGATAATATCGATCCACCAGTAAGCCTCAAACCTCGGATCCCAGATCGGACCTTCACCAAGCGTGGCCTGCGAATTACAAACCTGTTCGGCCGTGAGTTGTTGGATTGCCATACCAAATCATTTCCGCTGAAACAAATCTACCGGTTTATCTAATGATGCTCGGCTCGGCCCGCCGGGACGCTTTTGATTGCAAGAAATAAATCGAACAACGAGTTGCGACTGCTTTCGAGTCGGGCGATTACAACTTCGGGCTGTCTCTCAACTCAATCAAAAAAAACGAGTTGTTTCCTCCTAAGGTTGTGCAATCGTGTTGGAATTCATTCTATCAAGCAAATTTGATCTTTAGGTGAACGCGGTTAGTAAGCTTCGATCAGACGTTAAATTGGAATCGGTTTCCAAATTTAGCGGCGGATTTCGCGTCAACTTTTTCGCTGATGATACTTTAACCCAAGTTTTTTGGGGGGCGTTCGAGTCCAATAACTTCTAGGATTCCGTCGTTATGCCTAGCCGCCAGTGCGGGATCGGGCCGCCAGCGAGTTCCACACCGAACGGATCGTGGAGAGAATCATCACCGCTGTAAACAACGCCCGTTTGGCAGGAGGCATCGATAAGGCAGCAAGAGTATAATCACAGGCGTGAACTTGTTTATTGAAAGTTGCGCCTATGACTGACTTTACGCAGATACTCTCACA
>JAHEAM010000352.1 GCA_024642765.1 Planctomycetaceae bacterium | reverse complement strand
GTGCATACACGGCAGCTAGGGACTTGATCTCGCCACGGGTGATCAACAACACCGAAACCGAAAGCAAAAAAAATGTGATAATGATTCGGTGAGGCGTATTCCTGCGGCCCTTCTTCAATAGAAATCTGGGCAGGCAGCGGTCGAGCGTCATTCGCTCGACCAATCCAGTCACACCAACATAACTGGTCAATGTCGCACCGCTAAGCACAAGGATTGCATCCAGGCTAACCAACCACGACAGCCAACTTCCACCGGCAACGTCACCCATGTGCGATAGCAATGTGTTTTCAAATTGCTCACGAACTTCTGGAATGGGCACCAACGCTAATGCTAAGATGGCCATGCCTGGGTTAAGCACTGTAACAGCAATCCACATATTTCGCAGCGTTTTGGGAAAGACCCCTTCGGCTTGTTCTTCCACAAAATTCGACGAAGATTCGAACCCTGAAATCCCAAGCATCGCAGCAGCAAAACCAAAAAACAAAGCGTGCCAAATTCCGTTTTCGGTTGGCGTCTGCAAGTTCTGCCAGAACACCTCCAGTCCAAAATGGAAAAGTCCGAACGCGCCCACGCACATTAACAGCAGCATTGATGCTAGATGAAAAACAAAAATGCCAATCGCAATCGTCGAAGATTCTGTGATTCCAATAATGGCCAACGTCATGAAGAGGGCCAACAGCCCAATCGTGGCCCAAATAATCGGTAGGCCATGCCACAGCGAATGCAAATAGTGCATGGCTTCATTGGATGAAATTACAGCCGTCGCCATGTACGAAAGAATTGTAAGGCAGGCGGCAATCGAAGCACGAAATTTGCTGGTCGTGTTCAGCAACGCATTGTAGGCCCCACCGTTGAGTGGCAAGGCACCCACGACTTCGGCGTAAATCGAACGGAACAGGTACAGCGTCGCCGACACAAACAGCAAACACACAGGGGCCCAACAACCCGCGTGGACAATGGCGAGCGCAGAGACGTATAAACAGGAGGACGTGATGTCGTTACCGCAGATCGCCGTCGACGCCAATTGTCCCAGACCACCATGCTTGTGTTGAGTAATCGAATTGAGTAGCGAATCGGCAGTCGCCTCGTCGCGCGCTAGATTGGTTTGGTCGCTCAATGAATTCTCTCAATCGCAACTAGGAAAACCGTGGGAGAAGGTTGATATTTTTTATGCTTCAAATTCGTTATGATAATCGATTCTGCAACTGGTTGTCGAACCAGACACTCGGACCGAGCTGTCTTTTTATTTTTGCGAAAACAAGAGTTAGCGGTGACTGTCAAAAACCACAAAATGGAAATCTGCCAAGTCTGCCAAAAACAAATGCCGGCCAGCGATCTTTTTCCCGCTGCCATGATTCGGCCAGCAATTGCCAATTTGATTCGCGCCGAAAAAAGTGGCTGGTCTGGCGAAGGCTACATATGCCACAATGATTTGAATCGATATCGTACGCTATACGTCGAAAACATGCTTGCTACCGAACGTGGCGAACTTTCATCGCTAGAAACGGACGTGCTCGAGAGTTTGCGGCAACATGAAATTCTCGCCAGCAACTCAAACGTTGATTTTGATGAAACAACCTCTGTGGGCGATCGCCTTGCAGATCAACTCGCGACATTCGGCGGCAGTTGGACGTTTCTGATCATTTTTGGAGCGATTCTAATTGTTTGGATTGCTCTCAATTCGATGTTGTTTATGTGGCGACCGTTTGACCCCTTCCCCTTTATTTTGCTGAACCTAATTCTGTCTTGCCTTGCGGCGATTCAAGCACCTGTGATCATGATGAGCCAAAATCGAGTCGAAGCCAAAGACCGCCTTCGGGCGGAAAATGATTATCGAGTCAATTTGAAAGCCGAATTAGAAATTCGTCATCTGCACTCGAAACTCGACCTGCTGTTGACGCATCAATGGCAAAGATTGTTAGAGATCCAAGAAATCCAATTAGAGGTCATGGAACAAATCAGTTCGCGAAAGGATTAACGGAATCGACATGCGTTTGTTTTTTAACGCTGTTGATAGTGTCGAATCGGCGGGGAGTGAATTGAATGGCCTTTTGGCCTCGGTTAAAAACGATTTGCATCGCTAGCGATGCTGATATCCAATCCGAAATCGTCAAAACCGAGGAAGTGTTGAACACCACACTCCTCGATTCAAAGGCAAAGCCCACAAAAAGCCAAAGATTCATCAATTCGAATTGGCTTCAGCAGGGTCAATCACTAAATAGAGAAGTTGGTCTGGGACAACTCATAAACTAATTAGCCTTGTTTGCTTCTGCTTGGATCGCCACAGATTTTTTTAAATGAGGCGACTCTGTAATCAGCCTTGCCGATCGATTGAACGTTACGTAGTTCCATGCCCATTGCAATAAAACCAAAACACGATTTTGGAATTGAGCAATTGACATGATGTGGACGAGTAACCATAGCATCCAAGCGAGGAAGCCGCTGAATTTCATCTTTCCAACGTCCGCGACCGCTGCACTTCTGCCAATCGTGGCTAGGCTGCCCTTGTCGTGGTAACGGAACGATGATTCCGAGGATTTACCCCGAATCTGATTAGAGATCAGCCGGCCGACGAATTTCCCCTGTTGCATGGCGACCTGTGCGACACCAGGCAATGGCTTGCCTGTTTGATGCGAACAATTGGCAAGGTCGCCGATGACGAAAATTTCTGGATAACCACTGATGGATAAGTTCGGTTGCACAAGCACACGCCCTCCACGATCGACCTCGACTCCCGTAGCCTCCGCCAGTTTTCGCCCCAATGGCACAGCGCCAACACCCGCAGCCCAGAGTACCGTTCGCGTGCGAATACGCGTCGCCAAATCCCCAGACTTTAATTCGACTGAATCAGGGTGGATTGCTGAAACGACGGTGTTCGGCTGCAACTCAACACCCAGTTTGTGCAGCGACACCTCCGCCTTTTTCGAAAGGACTTCATCGAAGTTAGACAATACGCGACTTTGGCCATCCACAATGACAATCCGGGCGTCGCGTGGATTGATGTTACGAAAATCATTTCGAAGTGTTTTTCGCGCCAACTCAGCGATCGCTCCAGCCAGTTCGACGCCTGTCGGTCCGCCACCTATGATTACGAAGGTCAATAGGTCAGATCGCCGCTGAGTATCCGTTTCGTACTCTGCGGCTTCGAAGGCGGAGAAGACTCGGCCACGAATCTCGGTTGCGTCTTCGATCGTCTTCAGACCCGGCGCAATTGCAGCCCATTCGTTGTGTCCAAAGTAGCTATGCGTCGCGCCAGCAGCAACGATCAACCAATCAAAATGCAGTCTCTCGATGTGCGGTTTCACTTCTCCAGGCTCGGCACTGTGGACTTCGACCGTCTTTGCAGTTGGATCCACGCCAACGACTTCACCCAGAACAACACTTGCGTTTCTTTGTCGCCGAAGAATTCCGCGAATCGGTGCGGCAATATTTGCTGGCGATAGTCCACCAGTAGCCACTTGGTAGAGTAGCGGCTGAAACAGGTGAAAATTACGACGATCAATAAGCAACACATCGACGTCAATATGCCGAAGAACTTTAGCAGCTTGCAGGCCGCCAAATCCACCTCCCACGATTATCACACGTTTTCGTTTTGAGTCACTCACGGTCGATTCCTTTTCTATGGTCCTTTGTTTATACCAAGTTCCAGCTTTTGCGCTAAACGAATTGGCTAAACGAGCAGTCCTCACTATCAAATGAAAGCCGCTAAAGAAGCAAACCACCTGGACCGGAATGATTTTCATTGAGACACTGCATTGAGGCTGTATCAATGGCAAAATTGGAAAACGATTCTGAATACCAAATTAAAAATGCTTGCGGGGCCTCTGTTTGTGCTTTTCGTTTTCTTTGCGGCACTTTGGCTGTTGCATCGGGAACTAAGTCAGTATCATCTGACGGATTTTCTGCTGGCTTTGGAATGCATCCCGCCAGTTAATGTTGCGCGGCGATTGGTTTGACCATACTCAACTACATCATATTGATTGGATACGACTGGTTAGGGATTCGTTTCGTTGGCCATCCGATGAACCTCAAGAAGATCGCATTGACGTCCTTCTTGGGAAATGCGGTCGGGAATAATTTTGGATCGCTACTCGGTGGATCTTCGGTTCGCTATCGACTGTATTCAAATTGGGGAATGTCGGGAACTGAAATCGTCAAGCTCGTATTCTTGTTGAGCATTACATTTTGGAGCGGGCTATTTGGAATCTCCGGTTTGGCCATGGTCCTAGATCCAGCACCAATTCCAGAACGGCTTCATTTGCCGTTCGTTAACTCGCGTCCGCTGGGCATATTGTTCTGCTTACTCACCATAGGATACTTGTGCATCTGTGCCTCTCGCAAAACGATCCGAATTCGAAAGTGGATTTTTACTCCGCCGCCTTTAAGATTAGTTGGGGCGCGGTATTTGGTTGCGTCGTTGGATTTTATTGTCGCCGCTGGTGTGCTGTATGTTTTGCTTCCTACGACGATAACGGTGGGATTTGGGCATTTCTTGACCGTGTTTTTGTTGGCGATCGTCTTGGCGGTGCTTTCGACCATTCCCGGAGGTTTGGGTGTTTTCGAACTAACAATAATTGTATTACTAAACGGTACGAATTCTCATGAGTTG
>JAHEAM010000351.1 GCA_024642765.1 Planctomycetaceae bacterium | reverse complement strand
TTTACAAGCATACAATTAGGCATCTTTCTGCAATGATGCCCGAACAACTTATCCCTGAGCCTGCGTAATAACTAATAAACTGGTCTGAAACGCATAAAGGGAATTCAATGTCGTTGCCCGACATTATTGAGCATCAATTGGATTAAAATATCGCGAAATCGTCTCAATTGCCGGTCGACAATTTGGGCATAGGAAATGACAATGGCATTAGCGTTTTCCGCACTCTTCTCATGAATCCAGAAATAATATGGTTAACGAACAATCTAATTCCGACGAAGCGGTGGCTACCTCACCGTCTCCATCCGCTGCCACTGCCAGTTTCGATCGAGACGAAACCCCGATGATCGAAGCCGATCGATTATCGAAATTCTATGGAATCTTCGCGGCGTCACGCGATGTTTCTTTCAAAGTATTCCGCGGTGAGGTCGTTGCGTTTCTTGGGCCGAATGGCGCTGGTAAAAGTACAACGATGAAAATGTTAACCGGCTATCTTTCAGCCAGCGAGGGTAAAGCTCGAATTGCCGGCTACGACATGGCGACCGAACGTATTGAGGGTTCCCGTAAGTTGGGGTATTTGCCCGAAACGGGGCCCTTGTATCCTGACATGACGCCGTTTAGTTTACTTGATTTTTTTGCAGAAGCCCGTGGCCTCAAGAAAAACACTAAAACCGAGCGCATTGAAAAGGTCGTTGAGCTTTGCAGTCTGAGTAGTGTTATCTACAAACCAATCGGAAAATTGTCGAAAGGATATCGGCAACGTGTTGGCATGGCCCAAGCCTTATTGCACGAACCTGAAGTTCTCATTCTTGATGAACCCACCTCAGGTCTTGACCCCAATCAAATTCATGGCGTCCGGGAAACGATGCTACGATTGGGCCGCGAAAAAACCATTTTGTTGTCGACGCACATCTTGCAAGAGGTCGAGGCGATGGCGAGTCGCGTGATTATGATCAACGAAGGTCGAAAGGTTTATGACGGATTGCTCGCGGACATGGACCCGAAAGGCATTGGGCTTGACTATGTGTTTGCGAACTTGACCGGTCATGATCCTAAAACGGGTATGCAGCTTAAAAATAATCAGGACGATTGAACTTGATCTCGATACTTTGGTGCCGACGTAGAATTTTTTGAAACGACAACCTAACACCGATACTGAAGAACATGTTGATTGAATTTGTTTTTATGTTGATTAACGATTTGGCATTCTTGTTGGTGCTGATTCTGTTGATGTTGCCGTTGGGTATTTGGCGGCATGCTGCCTTTGCGGTGATGAAACGAAATTTTGCGGGTTATTTTAGCAACCCGACAGGTTATGTCTTTTTGTGCCTGTTCGTGTTGCTCACGAGTTTCGCGGCCTTCTGGCCGCATGAGTTTTTTACGACAAACCTTGCAAACTTCGATCAACTCAACAAGTTTTTGCCGTATATCATGCTCGTATTCATTCCGGCGATCACAATGAGCGTGTGGGCTGAGGAGCGACGCCAGGGTACGGATGAGTTGCTTTTGACGTTGCCCGCCAAAGATTTCGACATTGTGATCGGGAAGTTTTTTGCGACGGTGTTGGTGTTTACCGTTTCATTGTTGTTCTCTCAACTATCGAATTATGGCGTTCTACTGGCAATGACTGGGGGGCAATTGGATAGTTATCTTTTGTTCTCGACCTATTTGGGTTATTGGTTTGTGGGCGTTGCCATGCTTTCGATCGGAATGGTGGCCTCGTTCTTGACAAACAATTTGACGGTTGGCTTCATATTTGGTGCAGCGTTTAATGCACCTTTGGCATTCTTTTCAAATTCGGATGTGATCTTATCGAACTCGACTTGGATCGAGCGACTCTACAATTGGTCATTGCTACAACGCTTTGAACCGTTCGGTCGTGGGTTGATCAGTCCATCGAGTGTCGTCTATTTTTTGGGACTGGCTGTCATTGGCATTTATCTTTGTTTGATCTTGATTGGCAGACGGCATTGGGCGGGTGGTCGTGATGGGACGTCGATGTTTTGGCATTTCATGGCGCGAGCTGCTTTTTTGGTTGTGATTGTGATCGCGTCGGTTTTGATAGTTGAACATAGCCCGCTCAACCGTGCCCGCCTTGACATTTCGGACCAAAAGGTGAGCACGCTTTCACCTGCGACGATTGAAGTTTTGCACCGCATTTCAACGGGAACGGCTGACGGCAAAACACAACAGCCGATTAAAATCGATGCTTATGTCGGCGCAAGTGTACCGACCGAATACGTGCAGACGAAATATGATCTCGTTAACTTGTTGCGCGAGTACGATGTCTTGGGTGGCAATCAAATCAAAGTTAATTTACACCAAGGAATCGAGCCGTTCAGCAGCGAAGCGATTATGGCAGAAAAGCGTTTTGGGATTCGCCCGGTCAAGGTCCAGAGTCAATCGCGCGGTGCCATTCGTGAAGAAGAAATGATCTTGGGTGTGGCAATTTCAAGTGGATTGCAACGCATTGTCATTCCGTTTGTGCCGTACGGCACTCCAGTCGAATACGAATTGACCCGGGCGATCAATACAGTTTCGAGTTCACAAAAGTTAACGATTGGTGTTGTCGAAACGGATGTCTTGCCAAAAGGCGGATTATTGACCTATCGCGACCAAGACGGACAGTTGCAAACCACTCGCCAGCCGATCATGGCGTTTGTTAACGAGCTGCAAAAACAATATGTAGTGGAAGCTGTCGATTGCAGTAAAGAAGTGCAGCTTTGGGTAGACGCAACGGACGACCAACCAACGCGTCGTCGCTACGATGTGATGTTGGCACTTCAGCCGTCGAAAATGTCGCCGACTGAACTTCGTAACTTGATCAAGATCGTTCAGTCGGGCCAACCGATGGCCATATTCGAAGATCCCTTTCCGCAGCAACAATTCTTCCGCACGATTACGGGTTCGTTCTTCCCGCGTGTCTTGCCACGTCCAACGATCGAAGCTGGGCGTATCCAAGACCTTTGGAATGCTCTTGAAATCGACATGGATTGGGTGGCTCAAAACGATCGAGCGACGAATCAATCGCTCGATTTTCCTTGGATTATTTGGCAGATCTCAGGCAATCCTTATCCCCGTGATCCTCGTTTCAATCAACCTGAGCAATTGATTATCCAAAACAAATCCGAATCGATAGATGCACGATTTTCAAATGCAGACCCAGCGACTGCTGGCATCAATGAGGTATTGTTCCCCTTCGCCACCTATTTCAATCAAGTTCCCAATGCAACTCTTGAGTTCCAAGATCTGGTTTCGACCGCAACTGCTGGCCGCATCAATTTGTTAAATTTGGCAAGTGCTCGGACTCAACAAGACTTGGATGCCTCGCGTGAAACGGCGAGTACTAACTACACGATTGCAGCTCGGATTCGTGGCTCAAAATGGGATACACAAATAGCTGAATTAGCTAGTGATGCACAACCTGATAAAACGAAAACCAATGTCGTCTATGTTTCTGATCTGGATTGCTTGGCGGACGTGTTTCTGCAGTTGCGCGATTACCCGATCGATCCCGAAACGGGGATTCGATACATGTTCCAGAACACTGCGTTCTTCCAGAACATTATCGATTCGCTGACCGGTGTTAATTTGTTTGCAGGGTTGCGAACCCGTCAAACGCGGCATAGCACCTTGCGCGTCGTCGAACAAGAAACAGAAAAAGCCAAACAAGAGGTTTATAACGAAACGCAAAATTTCGCCAAGGAATTTCAGCGTGCTCGTGAGGAAATTAGCGCGAAAGCCAAAGCGGAGATTCGTGAACAACAAACTGAAGTCGAAAAGATGCAGGCCAAGATTGATAAGAACGAACCTGTCGACATTGTTGCCTTCAATCTGAAACGGCAGCGTTTGGCCCAGACTCAAAACGAACAAGAGCAAAAATTGCGCAGTAAGTTCGAAGAACTCGACAACGCGCGTCAAGAGAAAGAACGATCGATTGGCCTCAAGGCCGAGTTGGATATCCAAGAAATTCAACGAAAGTTCAAATTGGCAGCGGTTTTAATTCCACCGATTCCTCCGCTCTTGGTGGCCTTGGTCGTTTTCACTCGTCGCCGTTTGCGCGAACGCGAGGGGATCTCGAAGGCACGGCGTATCAAATAATTTTCTCATTTCGATTCCGACACCAGAAGTCATCACACAAATTTTTTTCTTGTAATAGAAGATTCAACGATTATGACAGGAACTCTTCGAACGACGTTGTTAATGGGGCTGATCGCAATGATCAGTTCGATCGTCGCTGCGTTTTATTTTCCGTGGCCCGAAATCGAGAATCGCGACGCCAAAGTTGGGAGCCCGCTATTTGCATTTGAATCAAACAGAATTCGCTACATTAATGTCACGCAATACGAATCTAGTTTGCAGTCGATGCAAGAGATCTTACTTCGTCGGAAGAGTTCTCAAGACGCTTGGTTTTTGCCGAATCACGCGGATTATAGCGCAGGTAACGTGTCGCGCATTGCGACGATCTTGACCAATCTAGAGGAAAGCCAGGCACTCGAGGCCGTGTCTAGCAACCAAGAAGACTTTGCCAAATACGGTGTCATCGACCCTGACGAATCAAGTACAACGCCAAACAAATCATTTCTCGGGCGCAAGGTAACTCTAAAGGACAACAATCGAGA
>JAHEAM010000350.1 GCA_024642765.1 Planctomycetaceae bacterium | reverse complement strand
CACCAATGTACCCACAATGCTGCAGGTACTCCGCTCTTAACTGTTTAATTGGAGGACCGAAATACAAAGGCTAAGGATAGTCCGCCAATGCTCTAGGTGGCAAAAAGCAACAGCCAAGCGCAAATCGTCAATTTCGAGAGCTTAAGATTCAAATAACCCGATGGGAAATCTTGTTGAGAATTTCCCTTGGTAATTGCAGGCGAATTTTTTGGATGATTTTGGGTGGCTATTTAGCAGTTTGGACTTTTCGGCTTGCCGAACCAATTTCACTCCAAATTCACGCATACCCAAACCGTTTATCACTAGGACTGCGCTGACCATTGCCGCAGAAATGAAATCGGGTTTGCGGTAGCTGACCGATACCTTAAGTGTCAGCATCTTAATTGCGAGTCAAGTCTAATGGCATCGCGTTTCATTGCAGGCGAACATGGCACAGCGGCCATTGTACTCCCAGCACTCGCGGCAGTGTGGCGTTTTACAAGACAAGCAAATGACGACATGCGTCGAAAGTTCACCGCTGCACACAGGACAATGGGCATCAGAAATCAAAGTCGCTGAGCCCACATCGTCGAACTCGATTCCTTTGGCCCCAGATAAATTAATTTGATCGACAACCTTGAGTGCCATGCGCACGAAATCTTGCAGATCGATCTCCTGATACAGAACGCCACTAACGCCGATACTCAAGCGTTTCCCTTCGAGATTGAACCAAATCAAGTGCTGGGAAAAGCGGTTGCGCAATTCTCGCAGTTGCCAACAGCACGACTCGGTCAGGATCCTTTGCAGCGCTTTTGAATCTTTCGCGCGAACGATAAATTCACGATCGAAATTCTCGTCGTTGACAAGCATTATTTGAGAGTTGCGTGGTGGGCGCATTTCGCTCGCGACTAATCGATCCAACACGAAAACGTTTGTGGCCGGTTCGGCAATTCGAGTTTTGAGAATCGTGGATCGACGGCGCAAGGGACCCCGCCGCATATCACGCACTTCGACCCCGTTTCCCAAATACATAAAACGCATCAACGGCATCAGTATTTTGGAGTCGATTCGTGCGCCATAGTTGCGTCCCACATTGCGAAATAATTTTATTCGCCGGTTGAATCGCAACTTAATTGTCAATACACCCACGATACTTGTGATCACGAACACAGGGACCATTACAAAGGCAAATTTCAATAGGGCCAGAACTCCACCCATGCTTATTTCACCTTGTACGATGGAATATCCGAATCGCGTCCAGTGGCCAAATCAGTCACCTCATCGGTCAGGAATTCGTTCGCTTCAGCGTTGCGACGCGAAATCCAATACAAGACACCTGCAATGCTTCCCAAGCCTAGCAACACGCCGATGATCGTTAACGTCATGGGGTCTTGGGGCCAGAAATAAGCCCTGGTGTCGCCAGTTTTGCTATCGGCAGTTGACGCGTTCAGTGGGGCGAGGCGTCTTTTGGATTCAGCTATTGTTGCTAGTTCGGCGTTTTCTCTCTCCTGTTTTTGAACAACTTTTTCAAGATTGCGGTTGGCGACTTCAAGCGATTGAATACGGCTTAAATGTGAAGTAATAGCCTCCTCGGCATGTCTCATCTCTTCGCGGGCACTTGCAAGCTCATCGTACGCGGCGAGAGCCTGTGTGGGGTTGGCTACCAACTGACCGATCAACTCGCGCAGAATTTCATTTTTGATTTCGAGGATTTTAACGCGTTTTAGTAAAGCCGCTTGTGAGTCCAATTCACTTGAAACCGATTCGGAGCGACTCGTCGATGCGTAGACCATCCAGGCAATCAGAATTAGCCCTAATAGCTGAACGGATAGAAAACCGTATTGAATCCAATTCGAATGGTGGTCGCGCTCGATCACTTGTACTGTCGTTCCTGGAGTGACCGTGATGCCGCGTTGAGAGTTGCGATGAAGTGACATTTCAGGTTCTTTCGAATAGGACGATGCGAACGATTCAATCTCCGGCAAACGACTTCTGTGCGCGGTCCAGTAAATGGCTGCGGTCAATTGTGTTTGTCCATCGTGCCATTGGAACCAACCGTGTTCTCTTTTGCACGGGTCGATAACCAACGCCAAATCTTGCGGGCGCGAGAAAAAATTTTTGCAAATGAAATCATCCATGCCGGATAGAAAAACGCCCCATCCGGGATGCGTGTGATACCAGCCCACCATTTGCATGTTGGAGTGCATTCGACCACGGTCGCGAGAAATTTGTTGCCAAGTATCATGCGTGAATTTGAAACTTCCGCGCGTCGCCTGATAATGCTTCGCGCGAATGCTGTCTTGGACAACGACAAAAGGTCGCCCTTGCCGATCTATATGCTGCTGACCCATGAGCACGCCGCCCAATTCTACGCGGGTGTCGTCGTTGGCGTGGTTTTCAAGCTCACGCATCACATCAATGTCGACAAAAACGGGCAGGTCATTTTCATTGGGTTCGCCCTCAAATGCGGCAAGCGTAGCGAAAAAGTGATTTTCGTCTGGACGCAAGTTGGATTCCGGATTGCGCTCTTGAACCTCGCCAAAAGTTACGTCGTTGTTCATAGCCCTCGCCCCGACGTCCAAGCGTCTGCGTCGCCTGCGATTCCTAGCCAGACCACGCGGTCATCAAAATGAATCTTTACGATGTCATTTTCAGGAATGCCAACTTGGAAAAGCGAGAGTTGGCGCGACACAGACTCGCGATCAATGCGCGAAGTCGAGTTTGTTCTGCGAACTTCACCACAATTCGTACAGGTTGCGTCGTCAATCGTAAAACGGTGGAGTGGAGCGTTGACGTCCGTCATTTCGTTGCAGTTGTCGCAAACCAACTGCAGCAGAAGATCGCGGTCCAGTTCTAAATAGTTTGCTCGTGTGTCATGAATTGACTCGGCGCCGACGAATAGCTCCTCAATGGAATTCTGGACGGAGAGCCGCACGCTGATGATTTCACCAAACGTCTCGTGAGACAGGCACGAATTGCGGCGCGGGAATTCGGTTTGATAAAATCGGTTGGCGTCACCGTTGAAGACCAGCCCGACTCCAGTACCTACCGATTTTCCGTGCAGGATTTTCAGCGCTTCCTGGGTTTGTAATGCGCCCACAAAAGAGGCGATCGTCGGTGCAGTTGGCACTTTTCCTTGTTGCATATCTTCGCGTCGCAATAATGGGCAGCTGTATCTCAGCTGCAATAGGCGATAATCGTTTTCAGTCATTGTACATTCATAACACCCGCCATGGGGTGGAACAAAGGTCTTGACCACGCCGCTGATCTCTTGGATGCCGCCGTCTATCCAAGGAACGTTAACTCGCCAACACATGCGGTTTATCCACAAGCGAGCCTCGCGATTATCGACACAGCCGATCACCACGTCTGCCGACTGAATAAGGCCCAATCCGACGTCTTGCAAAACATCCCAAGTTTTAGCGTTGAAATGGCAGTCTGGATTCAAGTGCTTTGCCATCTCGGCGGCAACCTCGGCCTTGGCCCGTCCGCAATGTTCGGCTCGAAACAAAACGGCACGCGATAAATTTGACGTTTCGATACGATCAAAATCGATAATCATGATTTGCCCGACACCGATCAGCGCCAGGTTTTTGATTACTTCGTTGCCAAGAGCTCCAGCCCCCACGACGATCACTCGCGAATTTTGCAGACGCTCTTGATCCCACCAGCCAATCATTTTCAAGCGACTGTAGCGATTGTCGTCTTCGATTATCAGGATGTCATCACTACGGGCCATTTTTTGAAGTTCGCTTTCTAGACAGATCGTTTTTGGCACAAGCGAGTTGCGCTCGCGCAACCACCATTGCCGACATCATCAATCGATGAAAATGATATTGGCGGCCTTTTCCGCTTCGCTGTTGCGAATCACTTCGATTCCTTCTGTCAGAATTTCGTCGTCAGATGTTTCCGTTGCCAGCGACGACTTGACGCGATCACGGATGGGGCGTGGATCGAGTGGAAGTTTCAAAACGGTTTGTTCGCGAATCCAAAGCGCGGCTTCGCGATTGTAGGGACTGTTGACATCGAAATTCTTCATGCGAATCATATCCCACAACATTGAACACAACTCAGCAAGGGTCAAACTGGGCACCCAATGCGTCCCGTAACCACCCAAGCAGACGACGCCGTTGTTCGAGATGTTGGGGTGAAAGATGGGCGTGCGCCAATTGAGTGTTGGCATCATGCGAGGGTAGGCCGCACCCAAATCGACAATAACCTCATGCACCTTTTGTATGATGACGTTGCCTGCTCCATCGAGAGCAAGGCCAGGACCGTTGAACCGAAAACGATATTGGTTGGGCGGAGAGCCTTTTCCGTCTGCAACCAAAATAGAACTTTCGCTGACTAGGCTTCCAATGCCAAGTGCGTCTGCCTCAAGTCGCCGATCGCGAGGCGAACGATTCATAGTCTTTCCTAAAGCAAAAAAGAGATTTCATTAGTTCAGACCCTAGCTAACCGGCTACAATTTCCGGATAGATGATCAAGTGGTGACCGTCTTGCACCCCTCCATCAATCAGTGTTTGGTCTTCGAATAATCGGCGGCCGCCTTCTTTATGGTCAAGGCTATAGCTCATGGGTTGCCCATCAGGCCCAATCACAGGCAAGTTCATTTTTGTGATGATGCTGGGCAATATTTTTTTCACG
>JAHEAM010000349.1 GCA_024642765.1 Planctomycetaceae bacterium | reverse complement strand
ATCAACATAAGATGTCGAATGTTTGGTTGACTGCGCTGCAAGACTTTCCACGTATCGACTTTCACTTAGTCTTTCTCTAAAACGCACATTGCGGCGTTGTATCCCGGAATTCCGCTAAATGACCCTCCACGTTTGGCAGACGAGCCCGCGATCAACACATTCCGGAATTCGGTTTCGACACCCCAACGCCCCACCTCAACGTCTTCGTCTGTGAAGAACCAAGATAAGGAATTGTGAAAAATGTTGCCTTGATCCAAATCAATTTCTTTTTCAAGGTCCTGTGGGGTCTTGATTTCGATGCAAGGCTCGCCGTTTTGGTCGCGGGCCACGCAATCGATAAATGGCTCATCGCAAAGCCGATCAAGTCCCGCCAAGAACCGGTCTTGAACTAATTGACGTCGCGCGTCGTGATCGGTTTTGAACAGGCGATAGGGCATATCCATTCCAAATAGTGTCAACGTCTGAAAACCTTTTGCATTTAGTTCTGGCGAAAGGATCGAATTGTCAGTAAGCGTATGGCAATAAATTTCGCCGGGTGTCGGGTCGGGAACCATGCCGTTTCGCGCTGAATGATACGACGTGAGCATTTGCTCGTAGCCTTCATCAATATGAAATGAACCGCAAAACGCATTTAGCGATTCGATTCCGGCCGCTCTAAGTTTCGGCAGCCGATGCAACAACATGTTCATCTTGATAACGGACCCCTCGTCTGTTGCCTGCGGTTTCCATTGTCTGCCAACCATTCGCGCAAACGAATGCGGGCCAGCATTGATCAAAACATGACCTGCCGAAATTTGATTGAGAGTGTCACCAACATTGAATTCGACTTCAGCGTTTGATGGGCTAGCGTGAACAGCAGTCACCGGCGCGTCAGACACGAACTGAACGCCTTGCGCGCGACAAACACAAATTAACGACTCAACCAAGGCCCGCATCCCGCCAACAGGAACACGCCATTCGCCGGTACCACCGCCGATGACGTGATACAAGAAACATCGATTTTGGATCAGTGAATCGTCGTGAGGATGCGTGAATACACCGATTTTACCATCGGTCATCACAAGCCCACGCAAGACGTCATTGTGAATGTAACGCTCGATTACTTCACCTAGTGGTCGTTCGACAAACGAACTCCAGGCTTCCTTTTGCGCTGCGGTTGTCAAACGACTTTCGTAGTTCTGCCGCGACTGCAGCGGTTCAAGCATCGTCGGCCAAACAAGATCAGCAATTTCGCGTTCTAACGAAAGAAGTGTTTGGTAGTCACGCCAGTCCTGATGGCTTCCGGTCAATTCAACGACAGCGTCTCGGGAACGAGTCTCATCGACGTTTGAGAGCAGCAACCCCCGTTCGATTCCTGCCGCATCCTTGTATGGTGTGAACGATGCGATTTCACGGCGTTTGGTTGCAAAATCTAGTCCTAGATCATTGACGATTTTGTCTGGCAGCAACGAAACCAAATAGGAATACCGCGAAAGATAGGCTTCATAGTCCGGAAAAACCTGTTGGCTTTGCGTTGCACCGCCAAACGTTTCGTTTTTCTCAAGCACCAAAACTGATTTGCCAGCGCGACTCAGGTAGGCAGCGGCAATTAATCCATTGTGTCCGCTGCCAACAACGATGGCGTCATAGTGAGACTTTAATTTCATTTTTTATTTGTCCAAATCCGTTGGGTCAGTTTAAGCGAATGGCTCGTTGAATTTTTACGGGAGGCGCCAGTGTTTGCCCGTCGGCAGGCGCCTGTTGAATTTTCTTCACAACATCCATGCCTTTCGTCACTTTTCCAAATGCCGCGAAGCCCTGGCCGTCAGGATTCCTTCGCCCCCCAAAATCTAGTTCTGGTTGATCGCCAATACAAATAAAGAAATCCGATTGAGCCGAATGAGGTTGATCACGCGCCATCGAAATCGTGCCATCGAGATGCTTGAGTCCAGTTTGCTGTGTCGTTTCTTGTTGTATCGGTTTGGGGAATTGAGATTCTTTGCTTGCGTCTGCCGATCCTTGAATCACTTCGATTTTGATTTCATTGTTTGGCTGGTTGTCCAGGGTCACCGTTCGCTGAAACGTGCCATCTGCATATAAGCCATTGTGAACGTAGCTCAAAAAATTCTCAACTGTGATCGGGGCTTGTCTCGAATTCAATTCGAGTTCGATATCGCCCTCGGTTGTTTGCAACAGGACCTTAGCAATTTCCGGAGTCGATTCCTTTCGCCATTTAAAGGTCGGCAAGTTTTCGAAGTCAACCTCGTCCAGATGTTTGCGATCAGCGGGAGAACGCATCATTGGTTTCTTGTAGCGCCATTCACGGTCACCGAAAACTTCGGCACACAAAGCAGCGAGTGGCGCGTCGTAGTCCTTGAGTTCCTGACGAGTATTGACATGGTTGTGCAGGGAATCGTTTTCGCGATTATCGTCAAACCACGACTGGACGCCTTCGGCCCAATACTCGTGGTAGTTCGTACCTGCGTAGGTGTCCTTCCAAAGTCCCGCTGCGGTGGCCTCTTTGAAAGCCGTTTCCAATCGCCCGTCAAACCCGGGATCGACTTCGCTCATTCCCATCGAGTGAATCGCATGAGCAAACTCGTGAATGCAAATATTCTCGTTGAAATAAGGATCATTTGGCATGCACAACAAGTTTTCTTCACCGCAACTTACTGCAGGTGCACTTGGCGTTGCACCCAGACCTCGCGCACGTCGGTCCCAATAGACCCGTGGCGAAAGTCGTTTGTGTTCCGGTACATCCGTAGTGAATTCTGTGTATGCCATTACCGCTAAACGAGTTTTGTTTTGGGCCATCGCCCCTAAGATGTCAGGGCGATCGCCAATTAATTTCTCGACGATCCACGCCGCCTCGCGCAGAGCCGCATCTGATACTTTTTCGGAACTGACAACAGGTAACTCGCCGACAAAAATCTGTTTTTGATAGAAATCATCTAGCCGAAATGCCTTACGGGTCTCAGCGGAAACCTCGGTAGCATTGCCCAGTGTTTGTGCCAGGCAGAATCCAAAATTCGTTCCGAGAGAGAAAATGATCGAAATAAACAAACAAAAAAATACAGTACGGACTGACATATGCGTTCCCAAAAAATTCAACGACTGGACCGAAACCTAATTGACTCGAACATAATAAATAATTCCGCCATCCATTTCTCAGTCCTTTTCGTAATCTGGGAAAGACAGGTAAACCCGAGCGACAAAACAGGGCGATACGGTCGCTTTTGGGTTGTTTTGCAAATATTTGCATCTTCCAAATCATCCCATTATTCATAGGCCCACTTCTCAAGGCTGGTGGATTCCCACTAAAAATCGTTGAATTGCGGTTGATTCCGCATATCTTGCATTTTGTAAGGGGCATTTTCTCGGCTAGAATGGATAGATCAAGGGCGAGAGCCCTATTGGGATTTGAGGTAAGTGTGGGTTGGTGGTGGTTGAATCGGGTTGATTACGTTCCTTTAGGAGTTTGCTGAGTATGAAATGTACGGATCATTTGTTGAGTCGCCGAAATCTTTTGACCGTGGGCGCTGCGGGTGGTTTGACGTTGTGTAATTTTTTCAGAATGCAATCGGTCCGAGGCGATCAAAAAAACTACGAATCCAAGGAAGGCCCTGCCAAGAGTGTCATCTTCATTTTTATGCCGGGCGGCATGGCTCAGCAAGAATCGTTTGACCCGAAGCCCTATGCACCGCTGGAATATCGAGGCGCGATGTCCAGCATCGACACGAAGATTGCTGGGGTTCGCTTCAATGAACACCTGAAACAATTGGCTGGTGTTTCCGACAAACTCGTCGTGTGTCGTTCGATGACGCACGGTGAAGCAGCGCATGAACGCGGCACACACAATATGTTTACGGGGTATCGTCCCAGTCCGGCGTTGCAATACCCATCAATGGGAAGCGTCGTGGCACACGAATTTGGGCCAAAGAATAACTTGCCTCCCTACGTATTGATCCCCGGATTACCGAATCCCTACGCCGGTACAGGTTACCTTAGCAGTTCGTTCGCGGGATTTAGTTTAGGTGCAGACCCGGCTCAAGGAAACTTCCAGGTCCGGGATTTGCAAATTCCATCGGGCGTAGATGAAGCTCGATTCGAACGCCGCAAACGCTTGCTCGAAGTCGTCAACGATCACTTCCGTCAACGTGAAAAATCAGATGCAATGGACGCCGTCGACACGTTTTATCAACGGGCCTATGGGCTGATTAGTTCGCAAAAAGCGCGGGAGGCGTTTGATATTTCTCAAGAACCCGATGCCTTGCGTGACGCTTATGGCCGCAACACGGCGGGAGCCCGAATGCTATTGGCGCGTCGGTTGGTCGAAGCGGGAGTTCGCTTCGTGACATTGACCTATGGCGGCTGGGACTTCCACGACAATATTCATCAGAATACGGCTAACCAGATGCCGGCGTTTGACCAAGGCCTTGCGACGCTGATTAACGATCTGGATTCGCGCGGATTGCTCAATTCAACGCTGGTTTGTGTAGCATCAGAATTCGGCCGAACTCCAAAAATCAACGCCACGGCTGGTCGAGATCACTGGCCGAAAGTATTTAGCATCTTGATGGCAGGTGGCGGACTGAAGCGCGGCATTGCCTACGGCACCTCAGATGCGACCGCCAGCGAACCCGACAA
>JAHEAM010000348.1 GCA_024642765.1 Planctomycetaceae bacterium | reverse complement strand
TGATATTGACGCAGTGCCCATACAACTGCGCCGCGTACGAGAGGCTCGGCGTCATCCAACGCTTTCAAGAGAATCGGAATGTGTTGGGGCAATCGCTGATTTCCCATCACAATCGCGGCGTTTCGCAACAGTCCTCGACGTTTCGCACGCCAGAGCGGCGTCTTGCGAAAACGTTTCTTAAACTCGTCTTCGCTAAGGGAAAACAAGTCTGCCAAATCGAGATACGAATCTACTTCGTCGACTCGAAATTCTTCGCGTAACGGTTCACAACTGAAACGATTCCAAGGGCAAACGTCTTGGCAAACATCGCATCCGAAAACCCAGTCGCCCATCGCATTGCGGAATTCAACTGGAATAGGATTCCGCAGTTCGATGGTGAGATAACTGATGCATCGCCGCGCATCCATGACGCCTGGTTCGACAAACGCTTTCGTTGGGCATGCCTCAAGGCAACGTGTGCAAGTTCCACAATGGTTGGTCGACATCGGTTGATCATAGGCCAATTCAATGTCAACCAAGAGAGCGGCCAGGAAGAAGTAGCTGCCTGACTGTTTTCGGATCAACATCGTGTTTTTGCCTTGCCACCCGATGCCTGCCAATTGTGCGAACTCGCGTTCAAGTAACGGGGTGGTATCGACAACCCCTCGGCATCGGACCTCGGGCTGTTGTTCAGCTAGACGCGCGGCAAGTTGGGTTGTAGCCTTCCAAATCACGTCATGGTAATCGCAAGCGGCGACGGCGTAACTGGCGATACGCCCGGCGCCTCTGCGTTGCGTTCGCTGCGGCAGTCCTTGATAACTCATGCCCAACATCAAGATACTTCGAACGCCGTCCATAACGTGACGAGGATGCGCGTAAGCATCTCGTCGTTCGGACAGATAGCTCATTTCTCCCCCAAAGCCTTGATCTAACCACTCACAAAAATTGCTGAAACTGGCAGACGAAACGGCCGGACAGATCGAGGCATGCTCGAATCCTAGCCGCTTGGCTTCCGTTTTTAATGATTGTGCCAGTTGTACGGATTCCAAAGCAAATTCTCGTTCGAATAAATCGGCAGAACACTCAACTTCGACTCTTGTAACAATTTCTTTTCCATCTAGTCTCGAATAGAGAGCGATTCCAAATGGGAATTGCCAAACGTCTTTTCTATTGAGGCCAAGTGTAATGACTCGACTATTTTTTGCGGCGACGCTCGCCTTCGCTGCCTGTGCGATCTCATCAAGCTCAGCTCAAGCTCAAGGCCTGAATTCTGGTTACGGATTCGGCTTGGGAGCCAACTACTCAGGAGTATTCAGTGGCCTGAACAACGGCTTTTACAACAATGGTTTCCGCAATGACCAGCCACCTTACTTTGCACAATACCCGCCTGTGTATTATAGCCACATTGTTGCGCGACCCTATGGAATCAGCCCCTATGCTGCGCCTCCAGGTATCGTGCCAGTTGAAATGAACTATGCCGATTCGTCTACAGTTGAGAGAATCGTAAACCCACATTACTCGTCTGACGAACCAACCGTCATGATCGAACGCATTTTGGAAACAACGCCGAGTGTACCAGAGGCTCCTGCTGTTCCACCAGTTCCAATGGTTAATGAAGCACCAGCGAAGGTTGCACCCCCAACAGAGATCAACACCAAGCCAGCGGTTGACGACAACGTTGAAAAAATGATCCTCGACGAAGACGCTAAAGCTACCAAAGCAAGATCCAATACTCGCCGCAAAAAGAAAGATAACTAGTTCAACGAGGCCATCTGCGGTACAGCGTTCGTTTCTTGGTCAATGTTCCACATCGTGTTTTCCACCGACCAGGAACGAATGCCCTATTCACTGAGAGAACACTCCCCCTTTAGAACAACACTGACTTGCAATCTCTCTCCTTTGGGCAAGAGGCGTTGAAGAACCTAACAGTTCGACGACGCCTCTTGTTTTTTGCTAACGCACAAAATGCCAAGTCTGAGCATTATTTCTTTTTGTCACGGAGCGCGTTGAGGCGTTGATTGATCAAAGCCTTTTGCGAATCTGTTTTACAGATTCGAAGTGTGCTGCGGAGTAACATCTTGGCTTTCGTATAATTATCTTCAGCCAACAAATCTTCAACTTGGTTGAGTGCAGCCTCAATGGCTTGCTGGACTGCGGCACGCTCTTGGGCCTTACGTTCCTTGATGGCAGCAACACTTTCAGAAGCTTGATTTGCTGTACTACTGAGCGATTTCAACTCAATGGGTTGCGACACCAAAGCCCTGGATTTTTCAGGATCACCTAAATTACTTGTATCCAATTGGCCGCTCGATACCGCCAATGTCACACCGTTCAACGGCAGAGAATTGTCGACTACGTTCCCTCCTACCACCGGAACAAATCCTGTTGCAAACGGTCTGAGCGTCCCACTGAACATCGAACCACCCAAACCGTTTGGGACTGTTATGCTAGGCGCCTCAACGAAATTTGAGCGGGTGCTTCCTTTACCCATTTCGAGCCCAAACGAAAAACCGCCCGCACGAAACCCCAAATGCGCCGCAGAATTCGGATCGTAACCGCCGATGCTCGGTGCTGTGCTACCAAACGAACCGTTCGAAAAAGAAAATGATTGAGCAAATCCAATCCGCGCAATTCCACTTGAAATGCAAAGAAAGGCAGTTGCTGCGAGGTAAAATCGAGAATTCATTTCTGGTCGACCAAGTTGATAGTGGCACAAGCGAAAATCTGGCCAAAAGGATGGCAAAAGCGGCCTTACTTTGACCAAACTCATTCTAGAGACTATCAACTCGGTATGTCAATTTTTCTATGGGAAGTAGACAATTATTGGCAAGCGCATAAAAGAAGCCCAACAATTGCTGGGCTTCAATCTTTCTGATTTTCGCATGAGCAACTATTCGCGTGGGCGAACAGCACCAGTCAAACCCGAGTAATCGGCTCGGTCTGAGTCGTGCCATAGGGGTTGCCCAAGTTCAACTCGTTGTCGTAAGACCTCGATTTTCGCGTCCGAACCGGCCGGTGCATCAGTTGCCATGAAATCGGCATCGGGTTGTGGATAGAAATCCTCGTCATGACCATATTTCAAAATGGCTTCGAATACGTTGCTAACTTTCTTTTTTGCGTTGTTCATTTGGGATAAACCTTTTAGGTCCGGTGGAATTCCGAAAAAACTGTTGAAAATGGAAACGGTCAATCTTGGATTACTCGAAAACAACCAAGATTTTCCGGCTTGTAAAGTCTGAAATTTCTGAATCGCTGCGTCTCAGGAATAACTAAATACCGACGCTTTTGGACATCGCAAAATTTGGTCATCGCAAAATATTGCGATCCCATTTGATTCAGAAAGGCTCAACACAACTTCGTAAAGGTCCATCTTTTATTACGTCAAATCTTCAGATTGGTTTCGGATCGAAAACTTCTTACGAAGTTTTAAGGCACCCAAAAACTCAACGCCTCGAAAATCTGACTCAACGATAATCCATGTGTTTCAATTTCACGTCCATGAGAATTGAGAAGAACGAGTGCCTTGAACGAAACGAAAGTCTTTAACTGATCAATTTCGGGTCGGCAACTCAGTTGGAAACACTTGATTTTCTGTTAAGTTGTCGAAACATTATTGATGGCTGTATTCGAAAGTCAATCATTTGAAACGTCTTTTTCTCTCGAATTTGCCAACCAGTTTTTGGAAGGTCTTGCGAGGTAAACTGGAGGTATCCGCTAAAATGTAACGATCAACCCCTAAGGCGCTGTGAAGATCCAAAAACGACTCGGAATGGAGCTTATTTCGCCGTATTCCAAATCCCACAAATGCCTATTTCGGGCGTGACACGCTGTCGCAGGCCCAAACTTTTCTTGATTGGCAAACAAGACACATGCAAGAGCAACTTCTGTCAGGCCGGTCGAATTTGGATTTCGCTGCGATAAGGGTCTTAAAAAGGCAACTTATTGCTTCTTCTGAAAGTGGATATCGCAAGATCCCACGCAGTCGCCCTTGTCCTTTTTGTTGAACAGGTAACGGTACCTTGCAATTTTGCGATAGCACCATGACCAGATCGGAAGCGTGCAAGGGAAATTCAGGATTGGGGACAGAACCCACAACGGCGGCAGCCGAAGGGTCAAATATCGAAAACCATCAGCACCTCGAAATCTTCTACCCTCCGATGTCATTACATAGATTTCTTCCATCAGCTGCTCGCGAGTAACATCGGGCCAACGTGTTTTAACTTCAGGATCGTGCAACGAAAGAAACGAAAGCTGCCCTCGCCAATCCCACTTCCGCAGTCGCCGCACCTGCTTGGAGCAAAACTGGCAGTCGCCGTCATAAATCACAACGTCGGAACTGGGCCGGTCTGCAGGTGTCGGCAATCGCTGCCCTTCTGCCCGATTTGTTGTTTCACTGGCCATCTTCTCTTAACCACCATTTCCAGACACAATCGAGATCGTAGTTCACTCCTACAATCCTACCTCTTGGTCGAATTCAAATTTGCGTTTTCCTAGAAAATAACCGTATTTACTTGGCTCTCGCAACTTATTTGCGTCCCCCACTGCGTCTGAACCGGTGTTTTCTCGAAACAATATTGGCGTAAACTCTGATTACAACAGAACATTAAGACTGTGAATTTCAGAGCTGGTTACCCTATAATTTGCTTAGACTG
>JAHEAM010000347.1 GCA_024642765.1 Planctomycetaceae bacterium | reverse complement strand
CCAAAATCCGCCCAGCTTCGGTGGACCTGCACAAAAAATAATGCAATTAGAAAACGAACATGAGTTCAGGAAATATGATATCAATCGACGAATTCTTAGATGAGTTGCAGCGACTCCAAACGGATGCTGAAACGGCATTCGGGGCTGCAACATCCGATGACGTTCTCGAAGCAGCTCGCATCGAATTTCTAGGTGCAAAAAGCGGACGCTTCAAAGCCGTGCAAAAACAACTCGGCCAAATCTCCGGAGCCGATAAACCTGTTGCCGGACAGAATTTGAATCGTGTTAAAAACGCCATCCAAGAAGCATTCGATTCGGCCAAATCACGTTCATCGTCGCAATCAATGCGAGGAGAACTCGATCCCCAATTCGACAGAACCCTACCCGGCGCGAATGTCAAAGTGGGTCGCGTCCATCCCATCACGCAGACGATCGAAGAATTGATCGACATCATGGGGCGACTCGGATTCAGTCCCGTTTTTGGTCCGGAGGTTGAGGACGAACGACACAACTTCGAAGCCCTCAATATTCCTGACGACCATCCGGCTCGGGACCCCTTGGAAAACTTCTATCTGTCTGTTGCCGGTAAACAAGGTTCGGGTGACAAATTGCTGCGCAGTCAAACCAGCACAGTCCAAATCCGAACGATGGAAACAACGCAGCCACCCATTCGTGTGATTTCGCTTGGACGCGTGTATCGCCCCGATACGGCCGACCCGACCCATTATCCGATGTTTCATCAAATGGAAGGCTTGATGGTTGATCGTGGCGTTACGCTCGCCACCTTGAAAACCGTATTGCAATTGTTCGCCACAAATTACTTGGGCTCCTCCGTGCCCATTCGAATTCGCCCCTCATTCTTTCCATTCACGGAACCCAGTGTCGAGGCGGACTACTTTTGGAATGGTCGTTGGGTTGAATTTGGCGGAGCCGGGATCGTCGATCCGAATGTGTTTCGCGCGGTGGGTTACGATCCAGATGAATTCACAGGCTTCGCGTTTGGATTAGGCGTTGAACGCTTGTGCATGATTCGACATGGCATCACTGATATTCGCGACATGTATACAAACGACGTACGGTTTCTTCGGCAATTTTGATGCATTCGCTTTCGGTAGTCGAATCTGTTTATGTTGCAAACGGCTGTGGCCTGATGATTGTGAAAGGTTGAAATTGCAATGGATGTATCTTGGAATTGGCTTCGTACTTACGTCGATATCGGTGAACCAATCGAAACCGTGACCGAACGCTTGACGATGTCTGGCCTAAACCTTGAATCGACGACACCTGTCGGTCAAGACTTTTGTATCGACCTCGAAGTAACCAGCAATCGCGCCGACTGCTTGGGGCATTTGGGTGTTGCCCGCGAGATTTCGGTCCTCTTCGATTGCCCGTTGAGCGTACCCGATCCGACTCCCGCCTCATGTTCCAAGAGCGTTACTGATATTTGTCGCGTCACAATTGAGTGTCCTGAATTGTGCTCGCGTTACACCGCTCGAATCATTCGCGGAGTGAAAATCGGCCCCAGTCCTACGTGGTTGGTCGAACGCTTAAGAACGATTGGAATAGAAAGCGTCAACAACGTAGTCGACGTTTCGAACTTTGTGATGATGGAATGTGGGCAGCCGTTGCACACGTTTGACTTCGAAAGACTTTCGGGTGGAAACATTATTGTTCGACGGCCAAAGAAAGATGAGGCGATCGAGACAATCAACCATCTTGAGTACAAATTGCCAGAAAACGCCTGCATCATTGCTGATAGCGATCGCGCAGTTGCAATCGGTGGTGTGATGGGTGGTGCTGACACTGAAATCACTTATCAAACGAAAGATGTCCTGATCGAAGCCGCCTGGTTTCTACCAGGTTCGGTGCGTGCCACTGCCCGTCAACTCAACTTACATAGCGACTCATCCTTTCGATTTGAACGCAACGTCAATGTCGAAGGCATCGATTGGGCCAGTCGTCGTTGCGCCGAATTGATCCTGCAAGTCGCCGGTGGCGAACTGCTCAATGGAGTGGTTGACGTGGACCATACACAAATCATTCACGCGCCCATTGTGTTGCGGCACCAACAGATTGCAAGGGTTTTGGGAGTCGAAATTCCGGCGGACTTTGTCGAGACAACTCTGCGAGGATTGGGCTTGGAGCTTGTTAGCAGCAGCGATGGCTCGAAGACTTGGAAGCCACCATCCTGGCGAAAGGATTTGTCGCGAGAAATCGATCTCATTGAAGAAATCGGACGGGTTTATGGATACGAACGGGTTCCCGATAACGTCTTGGTGCCGATGGCCGCGTCACATCGATCGCCTGTGACTCAGGCACTGCATTGTGTTCGGCGAGTCATGGTCGCGGCAGGTTTCTCGGAGGCAATGTGCCCAAGCCTGCTGCCACAGGTATGGTCGGATGCCGTTTCGCCTTGGACGTCAGAACCACCGCTTATCAGCCAACAAGCCATGCTTGGCGTATTGGAAAAAGGCACTCAGAATGTCGGCGCGGTCAATTGCTTACGGCGCACGCTGCTGTCAAGTTTGCTTGAGGCCAAACGAATCAACGAATATCGCTCGAATACCAACATCGATCTTTACGAAACTGCCAATGTTTATTTGACGAACACAAACGGCTTGCCAACCGAACCGCTCATGTTGGGGATCGTTACCGGGCGTTCCTTTTTCGAATTGAAGGGACTGCTCGAGTCCATTTGCCGAGAAATGAACCCAGCAATCGAATTGACCTTTGGCGAATGTGATTTGGAACTGTTTGACATCTCTCAAAATGCAACCTTGTTGGCTGGCAAAGAAAAAATCGGTGTTCTTGGTAGCGTGTCTCTCGGATCTAGGAAGCACTTTGGCTTGCGGCAGCCGACAGCCGTCGGCGAAATCAATTTAACGCAACTCATGAAATGTATGATTGACGTTCGTCGGCATCAGGCGATTAGTGAGTTTCCTGCCGTGACTCGCGACTTCAACTTGGTTGTCGATGAAAACGTCCCTTGGCAACAAATCGAAGCGGTTGTTCGCCTGCACGCGAACGAATGGCTGGAAAACGTCGACTACCGCGAGGTGTTTCGCAATCCGCAAAAGGATGGTACCGGCAAAAAGCGAGTTTTGCTTTCGATTCAACTTCGCAGCCGTACGGCAACTCTCAGCGGCCCTGAAGTCGAATCGGTCAGTGAAAAAGTAGTGGCCGGTTGCCAAGCGGCATTGGGTGCGGTTCTAGCGTCTTAATCTCGACTATCGCGAGAATGAACAGCAATGAAACTGGTCTATCTAACAGCTGGTGCGGGCGGCATGTACTGCGGCAGTTGCCTGCACGACAACGCCTTAGCCAAGGCCGTTGCTCTAGCAGGTTGGAACGTCCAACTGGTGCCCCTGTATACTCCAATTCGCACAGACGAAGAAGACATCAGCATCGATCGCGTATTTTTTGGTGGTATCAACGTCTACCTCCAGCAAAAGATCCCATTCTTTCGTCATCTGCCCAAATGGCTCGATGGTTTTCTAGACCAGCCTTGGCTAATCCGAAGGGCGACTTCGCGTGCAATTGAAACCGATGCTCACGTACTGGGTGAATTGGCATTGTCGATGCTCAAAGGCCCCGGTGGTAATCAACGCAAAGAAGTCCTGCGATTGATTCGCTGGCTCGAGGCCGACAAGGCGGACATGGTCGTGAGCTCGAATCTGTTGATCGCAGGTTTTGTGCCGGAGTTCAAACGCCGAAACAAAGTCCCAGTGGTGGTCACACTCCAAGGCGACGATGTTTTCCTCAATCAGCTTTCGGAATCTGACCGACGCAAATGTCTACAGCAGATACATAAAAACAACGAATCTGTAGACGCGTTTCTTGTTCACAGCGAAGCGTTTCGAAAGTACGCGTCAGAGTATTTCGAAATTCCGTTGTCGAAGATTTTTGTGACACCCCTGGGAATCGAAACAACGGACTTTGAAGCGCTGGCCGAGGAGACGTCCGCCAACACAAGAGAGTCAGGGCGAACCATCGGTTACTTGGCGAGATTGGCTCCAGAAAAGGGTCTACAGCACTTGGTCTCTGCGTTTATTTCGCTAAAACAAAACTCAGAGTTTGACGACGTAAGACTGCGTCTAGCCGGCTGGCTGAGTCCTGAGAACAAGGCTTTTGTAGATGAGCAGTGGCAACGCCTTCGCGATGCAAACCTAGGGAATGCATTTCATTACGATGGCGTGGTCGACAGAACACAAAAGTTGGCATTCTTGCGGGATATTGACTTGCTGTGCGTACCTGTTGATCACGAGGAACCAAAGGGCCTTTTTGCATTGGAATCGCTGGCAGCTGGGACTCCCGTCGTGCTTTCTCGGAAAGGTGCATTGACCGAAATCGTCGAATCGTCGCAAGGCGGCTTGTTGTTTGAACTAGGCAATGATGAACAATTTCAAACAGCCTTAACGCAACTATTACGCAACGAGGCGCTGAGAAAACAACTGGGTGACCAGGGTCGCAAATTTGTACTCACGCAACGCAATCAGCGTGAAATGGCCAGTGAAACAATGCAATGTTTGATGGGAATCGCAAACAGGGAATAGGTTCCGAGTCCATCCGTTGCAATTCCCTACTTATCAATAAGACTTTGGATATCGCGGTCGAGTTCTGTGGCTGCGATTCTCGTCTCC
>JAHEAM010000346.1 GCA_024642765.1 Planctomycetaceae bacterium | reverse complement strand
ACTGCCACGCTCAGGAATCACGCGGCAACTTGGCATCTCACGATCAGAGGTCGTGTCCTGCTCCATCACAAAGTCAATACCAGGGCTTCGGTGCAACTGGTTGACAACAACGCGCTCGGCGCCATTGATGATAAACTCACCACCACCCAACATAATGGGTATGTCGCCCAAGAAAACCTCTTCTTCTACCGGCTGGTCCTTGAGCAAACGCAACCAAACTCGAAACGGACGACCATAGGTCATCCGCAATTGGCGGCATTCTTCGGGTGTGTAACGCGGCTTACCAAGATCGTAGCGGACGAACTCAAGCTTGATCTGCTTGTCGTAACTTTCGATCGGGAAGATTTCGCGCAAAACGCTTTCAATTCCCTGATCTTTCCTCTTGTCCGTCTCAATGTCTGCTTGCAAGAAGACATCGTAACTTTCGGTTTGAATTTTCGTCAGATCCGGTGGTAATGGATACTCGCGACCGGATCCGAATCGTCGAATCGTCGTGGGTTCCAAACGTCGCTTTGCTGATGTTGCCATTAGCGAATCAACTCCTAAAGCTTGACCTGCAGCCAGTTAAACAATAACCACTACAAAGTCGGGAAATACTTAGTCGGGAAAAAATTACTAGAAACCAATCCGGTAGCCCAATCAAAAAACGAAGTCATTGAACTTTCAGACCGTTTTTCAATACGCTGCGAGTTCAAAACACACCAGCCGACAGGCGATTCACAATCGAATATAATTTGTTGTGAGCGAGGACTATGAAAATTGCCAATTGTGCGTTTTTGGTTTTGGTGTATTTATTGCGCACGACTGTCCTCGACTCAGAACGTTTCGATCGAGCTATCAACTCTCGAAAGTGTCCGAACCACACTTGAGCAAACACGTCCGTTTCGATGTTCGCTCAAAAAAATGGGTTAATCGGAGCTGCATCCATGAGCTCACATCTACACACAAACCGCTCAACTCAACCAACTGACATGAACAATCGCAAACAGATGCAAGCAGCATCTGTATTCAGCAAACAGCCCAAAAAAATGCCCAAACGAGACCGCCAATGAACGCCTTGATTCATTCGACGCTTCACTCGACCGATTCAACTCAATCCCTTGCGTGAAAACACAACTACGCCAGCGATGCGCATACCTTCTCCCCGGCCCGAACGCTCGAGAAAAAAATGGATGCATCACTAGCACGAGGCATTCAACATGGAATGAAGGCTTGAAAATAAATAAAGCTGCTGCCACAAGCCAACCCTGTACTTGTGGCAGCGCCTGTCTACGGTGCGACTATCAAATTCTAAGCGAAATTGGAGAATTCCCCAAGCTTACTTCAGCTCAACCGTACCACCAACAGCTTCGACTTCTGCCTTGATTTTGTCGGCATCTTCCTTAGAAGCAGCTTCCTTCAAGGTCGCTGGACAACTCTCAACCATCTTCTTGGCGTCCATCAGTGACGCACCTGTTATGTTTTTGACAATCTTCACAACGTCCAATTTCTTGTCGCCGTGGCCAGTCAACACAACATCAAACTCGGTTTTCGCTGCGGGAGCGGCCGCGCCACCGCCATCACTAGCTGGCATTGCAACTGCAACACCACCGGCAGCAGGCTCAATACCGTGCGTTTCTTTCAAATAATCGCTCAATTCTTTCGCTTGCTTCAAAGTCAAATTTGCGATTTTATCGCCCATTTCTTTGGTTTCAGCCGAAAATTCCATCGTAGCTTCTGACATTGACGTCACACCCTTTCTGATAACTTATGCCGCTGGACGATTCTCGCCCCAACGATCCCAACCTGACTAGAAAATGATATATCCGATGATTTTTAAATCGAGCGATAACAAACGCTCGATTCTATGAATCTATTTAACCCTCTTGCTCGCCAACCTTTTCAATTTGGCTCGCCAACTTGCCGCCCACACTTGTCAACTGACTGTTCAATCGACCACCCGGACCCAAAATCTGGCCGATCAACAAACTCAATTGTTCTCCACGATTTGGCCACTTGCTAATCGCCAAAACAGCCTCGGCATTCAATGCTTCGCCGTCCATGACGCCGCCGCGTGCTTTGAATTTCCCAAAACTCTCGTCTTTGTCAAGTTCGGTGACTTCCTTGACTAGGGAAATAAAATCTTCACCGCCGTACAAAACGGCTGCTGTTCCACTTAGGCCTTCAAACGCTGGAGCAAGCGCGGTACCTTCAGTGGCGCGACGCACCAAACTATTCTTAATTACGACAACGCCGATTTTCTTTTCACGCAACCGACGTCGCAACGCAGCGGTCTTCTCGGAATTCAAACCGATCATGTTCGCCACGACACAATCCTCGACGCCGGCAAGGCGTTTGGCAATGTCATTCGTCACGATTTCTTTAACTGCTTTACTCATGGTCTCTACACACAACCTTTATTCAATTTCGACGCCAAAATCGCTCGACGCCAACGCTGACCCTGATTATTACCCAAGAAACAAATAACTACGCCGCAATTTGAACGCCAGGACTCATCGTGGCCGCCAAAGTCACATTGCGAACATACGTTCCCTTGACCGCAGTAGGCTTAATCGAATTTACAAAATCAATAAACGCCGTGACATTTTCCTCAAGCTTTTGAGCATCAAAACTCAATCGCCCAACGACCGCATGCACATTTCCACCTGCATCATTTCGAAACTCGACTTTACCAGCCTTGTATTCACGCACGGCAGTAGCGACATCTGGAGTCACAGTACCTGCACGAGGCGATGGCATCAAACCCCGAGGCCCCAGGACGCGACCCAACGGGCCAACAAGCCCCATCATGTCTGGCGATGCAATGCACACATCAAACTCTGTCCAGCCACCTAGTATTTTCTTAGACAAGTCCTCTTGCCCAACTTCATCCGCACCCGCCTCACGAGCCGCATTCGCAGCATCACCCTTGGCGAACACCACCACTCGCTGAGTTTTGCCGATCCCGTGGGGCAGTACGATAGATCCACGTACAATCTGGTCGGCCTGTTTTGCATCCACACCCAGTCGCATATGAATCTCAACCGTTTGGTCAAATTTCAGTCCGCCAAAACCTTTCAAAATCCCTACGGCTTTGCTCAGGTCGACGGCTGACTCTGGAACTTTCTTCAGCTGTTCTCGATAGCGTTTTGATTCTCTTGCCATTTTCCAATCTCAACTTCGTTTTACTTTGATTTGCAAACCCTGCTCCAAACGGTCATCGAATTAATCGATGACATCGATCCCCATACTTCTTGCAGTTCCTTCGATCATGCGGCGAGCATGCTCAAGGTCTCGAGCATTCAAGTCATCCTTTTTCTTCTCCACAATTTCTTCCAATTGCTTTCGCGTAACCTTAGCAACTTTATCTCGATTAGGCACACCGGAGCCCTTGGCAATTCCGGCACTCAACTTCAACAACGCCGCAGCCGGCGGGCTTTTGGTTATGAACTCAAAGCTTCGATCGTTATAGACCGTGACCACCACCGGAATGGGAGTGCCATTAAATTCTTTCGTGCGTTCGTTAAATTGTTGAACAAACTGCCCTAAGTTAATACCAAACTTACCAAGCGAAGTACCAACAGGCGGAGCGGGCGTTGCGGAACCGCCGGGAACTTGAAATTTTGCTTGACCAACTACTTGCTTTGCCATTTGAAAAAAACCCTAAACTCTCAATTTGCCCGAAAGACCAACACGCACCAAACAACAACTCAAACGATTACAAGTCTTCAACCTGCCAATGACGCAACTCGACCGGATTCGGTCGCCCAAATATGTTGATCATTACTGTCACCTTGCCATGTCGCTCATCCACGGTCGACACTTCACCTTCGTAATTTTGAAAATAGCCTTCTTTGACCCGAACCCGATCGCCAACCTTAAACTTAATTGCCGTTTTGACGTTCTCCTCGGCACCCTCTTCGACTTCCGGAGGCTGAGTCGTCGCTAAAATCCTCTGAATCTCATCAGCACCCAACGGCACAGGTTTACCAGCAGCACCCGTGAAATCACCAATACCTGGCGTATCTCGAACCAAGAACCAAGTATTATCGTTAACAGCCATCCGGACAACAATATAGCCAGGATACAGCTTTCGTTTTACAATCCGTGGCTTACCAGCCTTATTAAACTCACGAACGTCTTCCGTCGGCACCAAAACTTCTTCGAAAAAACGACTGGCACCCGCCCGCTTAATATTTCGCTGCAACGCATCACAAATCGACTTCTCGCGGTTAACCTGAACCTTCAGGATGTACCAGTCCATCTCAGGAACTTCTTCCGTGTCGATCGATTCCTCGACCAACTCTTCAATTGGCGATGCACCCTCAGAGTCATCCTCCATCTCGATTTCGTCGAGCAACTCATCATCACCAAACTCAGGTGCATCAACCTCAACTGGCTCGCTACTCGGGGCAATCGACTCACTTGCAGACATAGAACCGCCAGCAGGCTCCGCCTGCGGCGAGACTGAATCAACAGGCTTACCTTCGTCTTTTTCGTCAATCACAATCAAAATCCCAAAGACCCAAACCGCCCGAAAACCAACGCTAATTAGCGAATACGCAAAAACTTAAACAAACCCGTCCAAATCAAGTCGAAGGCGAACAACAATCCAGCCAACGCAAAAATAACAAAAATCACAACCACCGACGCTCGCCAAAGCG
>JAHEAM010000345.1 GCA_024642765.1 Planctomycetaceae bacterium | reverse complement strand
GAGTCGTCAACCAGCCCTCTTGCTGCAATCGATTGACGATTCTTGAGACCGTGACATGACTAACCCCGAATCGCGCAGCAAGGTCAGATACGCGACAAGAGTCCTTCGCTTCGATCACGTCGGCAATGGCCTCGACGTAGTCTTCGGCGGTTTCGGTGGCATGGTCGTTTCGCGTCCGCCGATGCGGCACGGATTGAAATTGGCGATTTTGCATGTCGTGGTTATGGAAACGGGTCGAAAAGTGTTTTAACGCTTTGCCATTATAGATGTTCGAGACAAAATTGTCGGCATGTTTGCGTTAGATTCTCACTGAGCGCCAATTTTGAAAAGAGGGAGGTTGATTGGGTCGCTTGGGGAAAACGCCGATTTCGATTATTCTAATTTGCAGTTATTAAACAAATCGAAACCTCCGGAATCTCTTTAGGAAATCCAAGAACCGATAATGGAAAAGACAAAAGTTGGCATTGTCGGAATGGGGACGGTTGGCACTGGAGTCGCGCGTTTGTTGCTTGATCACGGAGACAGAACGGCGCGGCATGCGGGACGAACATTATGGTTGGAACACGTCATTGTTCGCGACGTTGCGAAACCTCGCGACGTAGATTTGCCAGCAGGATTGCTCTCAAATGATCTGGATCGTTTGCTTGCGGACCAACAAGTTACGCTGGTGGCCCAATTGGTTGGAGGCATCGAGCCGGCGCGAACCATCATGCTTCGTTTGCTGGAATCTGGAAAAGATGTCGTTACGGCGAACAAAGCACTGCTTGCGGAACACGGCCCTGAACTTTTTGACCGCGCGCGAGAATTAGGGCGTTCCATTTCTTTTGAAGCTTCGGTGGCTGGCGGCATTCCAATTGTTGCAAATATTTCGCAATGTTTCGGCGCGAATCAAATCACTTCAATTCGTGGGATCTTAAACGGAACCAGCAACTTTATCATCACAAAGATGGACCAAGGTCTCGGGGACTATACATCCGCATTAAAAGACGCCCAACGCCTGGGGTTCGCCGAAGCTGATCCGACGATGGATGTTGACGGAACGGATGTGGCTCAGAAACTTGCAATCCTATCGCATCTCGCGTTTGGCGTTCGTCAACATTGGAGTGAAATCCCCAGGCGAGGCATCGATTCGGTTTCGAAACTCGATGTCGACTATGCTCGGCAATTGGGCTATCGGATCAAGTTGATCGCCTACTCCGAATTCACTGGTGACGGGTTGCAAATGTTCGTGTCGCCGACATTGGTTCGCGTTGGGACCCCGCTAGCCGAAGTTCGTGATAACTTCAATGCGATCAGTGTGGTTGGTGATGCTGTCGGTCGCGTTTTTTATCACGGACAGGGAGCCGGCCAAATGCCAACCGCTTCCGCTGTGGTTGCCGACATGATAGACACGGCGGTCGGCCGAGCGCGAATTACGTTTCAAACGCTCAAGCTCTGGTCGAAGCAAGAATCAACGATAGCCATGGCAGATCCCCGAAAATTAAGGTCAGGCTATTATTTGAGGTTTCAACTTATTGATAAACCTGGCGCACTCGGGCAAGTATGCACGATCTTGGGCAACCACAATATTTCGGTGTCAGACGTGATTCAGCATAAGGCCGATCTCGTCGATGATCAAAACATTGTTCCGGTTGTTGTGATGACACATCCAACGACAGAAGCGCAAACAGCCGCGGCTGTCGAGGAATTGAATCGCCTAGCGATTGTCCACCCGGCCACAGAACGCCTAAAAGTGTTAGATTAATGAAATAAGACTTTCTGACAAACGAAAATAAATTTCGGAAATGTCAGTAGTCTGTTTGCGCGTACGAGCACAACTCCACGTGTTTGCAAGGGACTAATTCCCTCACTTACATTTCGAGTAAGTAGCTGAAACTGCCAACTCGCAGGCTTGACGCGATACACAGAACAAATACCAAAAGGATAGCAGGGATGAAGTACGTTATTGTGATTCCAGACGGATGTGCCGACGAACCTCAACAATCGCTCGATGGCAAAACACCGTTGGAGGCCGCCGTAACACCAGCGATGGATGAACTCGCGATGATGGGCATTGTTGGACGCGCCAACCATACTCCGCAACATTTGCCAGCGGGATCAGACGTCGCGAATTTAAGCCTGCTAGGTTTCGATCCAAATGAGAACTTCACCGGCCGCGCTCCTTTGGAGGCCGCCGCTCAAGGCATCGAGTTGGGCGACTACGATTGGGTAGTTCGTTGCAATTTGGTGACAATCGAAGATCAGATCATGAATAGCTTTACAGCGGGGCATATCAGTTCACTAGAAGCTCAATCACTGCTTGAAACGGCTCAAGCTGAAATTGCTTCACGACCTGGAGTACGGTTTGTGCCCGGCGTGAGCTATCGAAACTTGCTGATCGTTGAGGGCAGCGAGCAACGTCCCGCTCCTTTTTCATACGACACTCGGACCACGCCCCCTCACGACCTCAGCGACAAGTTGGTAACGGAGGATTTTCCACGTGGGCCGGGCAGTGGGTTCTTGTGCGACCTGATGGAAGAAAGTCACCGGTGGTTCATGGCCCATCCGACAAACGTTTCGCGGCGCGCAGGCGGCCAACTTCCGGCAACAAACGTATGGCTTTGGGGACTGGGGAAGAAGCCAAATCTCGCCTCGTTCCAATCGTTGCACGACGTTCGTGGTGCGATGATCACTGCAGTGGATTTGCTGCGTGGCCTAGCAGCTTTGGTGGGGTGGGATCGCATTGAAGTCGCGGGCGCAACGGGCTACACAGACACAGACTACGCGGCGAAAGGGCGAGCCGCAGTCGATGCCTTGAAAACATTTGACCTTGTTTGCGTGCATATTGAGGCTCCCGACGAGGCGTCCCATGAGGGCGACGTTCAAAAGAAAATCGAGTCATTAGAGCGAATCGACCGCGATATAGTTCGACCCATTTTGGATCGATTGAAAAAATTGGACAACTGGCGAATGATGGTAACACCCGACCATCCAACCTATGTTCGCACAAAAACCCATACTCATGGCGACGTACCCTTTGTTATGGCTGGAGATGGAATTGCCGCCGACAAGATCGGGCTATACAACGAATCGAATGCAGCCAATAGTGATTTGTACTTTCCTGAAGGCTTTCGGCTGATGGATTATTTTCTGCATCTGAAGGATACGAGAGTCCAAATTCATGCCGCGACCGTCTAAGATTTCCGGCAATCGTTGCCCGCACGATGCTGAACGCACAGAATGCCCCATGCACTGTAAATACAATCACTTCGACAATGGTCGCGGTTTGGTGATTGATTCATGGGAGCTAAGGTGCCTGGATTGCGGACTGCGCGATACAATCGGTTTTCGATCTGATGATGAAGATGATGGCGAGACGAAAGCAGTTGCTCCCACGCGATGTCCGTTTTGTGACTTGGATGGCTTGTGTTCCGGTGTGAATCCGTGCCAAGCTAAAGATACTGACCTTGCGAGTAATCGCTAGTCTTAAACAATCGGTCAACGATTGAAGGGCACTTCGTTCCAAGTTTGTTGAAATTGCCTTCGAAATCAAAAACAATCGTGCTACGGTAAATCCGGCGAAAAGAGCTGCTGTAATTTCAACAATGAATTTCCTTTCTCGAGTTGCTGCGACCAATAAAGGGTCAATTGGGCTTCAGCCGCTTCAATTGGAATCGCCTGCCAATTTGCTCGTGAGTCAACGGTCGCCAGTTCAATTCGGGCCAATTTCCCGAGAGCATCATGGATATCAAACTGCACTTTTTGTTCGGTAAAAGTATGAAGGACTTCGATTGTTTTTTCTAGCAACTCATTCTCAGAAATCGGAGTTTGATGTCGCCACATGATGCAATACACGAGGAGTGTTTCGCAGAGCTCTTGCTCTTCAGCTTCGTTGAACAGCCGGTAGATAACGCCCATATTGTTGTCCAGGTTCTTCAGGTACAAACTTTGCGTTAGGCCGAGTTGATATTTATTGCGAGTGCTCAAATAAGTAAACACTGATCGAATGACATAGCCCGACAAGACGGCAATCAAGATGACCCAATTCCAAATGGCCGTCATTGTTGCCAACGTAACCAACATTACTCCTCGAAAAATCTTGTAAGCCGTAATGGCAGCCCCAGAGATCGTGGGCAACAAAATTTTTCCGCGATCGAATAAACTGAGTTTGACTGTCGATCCCGGCAACAGAACCTCAAGATCGCTTTCCGGAATGTTCTTGAACATCTTGAAATAGACGACGTTGGGACGAAACACATCCTTCATACGTTTGTCGTGTTTGACCTTGAACGCAATTACCAATCGATGAAATTCGGGAAGCTCTACGGTTTCCTCGCGATAAAAGTTCTGCCAACGGCGACGTTTCTTCTTGATCAAGTGATAGCCGCGGGCAAACACAAGCAGGCGTTCAAAAACATCAAAATTCACATCCAGTTTGACGCCCCATTGGCAGCCGATGCGAACGGCTTCTTCCAAGTCGTTGCTTGTGAGTTGGTGATAATGAGCGGTAAATAGCACGCCAGAAATTCTATCAAGTAGCGCTTCGGCGTTGCGATCCAGTGAGTTGACATCGGAGGGCGGATTTGTTTCAAGTGTTTCATCATCAGGGTCAAGCGTTTGATACAATTCCTCGACTTGTAGCAAATGGGCGAGATGCTCAACATGAA
>JAHEAM010000344.1:954-4652 GCA_024642765.1 Planctomycetaceae bacterium | reverse complement strand
AAGATGGGATTCAAGCGTTTTGCGCTTTGATTGTTTCGTGTGCTTCGCGGTAGTCGATGGATATCATTTCCAGGGTCGATTTGTTTAGCTGTTGTGATCGTACGAAGTTGGTGGCTCGACAGTTGTGCCGTGAGCGACATGTGGTGCCACATTTTTTGCTCTATCCACTCACTTTTTTACAATCTGTCGAACTTTTACATTTCTGAAAGCGCGACATGGCATTTCCCCCAGTCGCAGCCGATCATGATGGAGTTGATGCCTGATCCAATTCCTAGCAGTGCAACGCGATCGTTTTGTGACAAGAAATTTTCACAGTTCGCAACCGCCAGGGAAATTGGTAGCGCAGCTGAGCCAGTGTTGCCCAAGAAGCCGAAAGTCGCGAAGTCGTTTTCGATTTTCAGGCCCAGCGAATCCAGCATGAGTTTTTGGTGTGCAATACCGACTTGGTGGCAGATCGTTTTGTTGATTGACTCAAGTTGCCAATTGAGTGTTGTGAGCAATTTGTCAAACGTTTCTTTGCCAGTCATAACACCTTGTTGCAGTAATTCGTTGGAGTCCGTCGACATCAATGGTTGGGAATTAGCTCCGGCGGAATCGTGATCACTTTGACAAAGATGATTCCAACGTGTGTTTGCCCGTGCGACGCCCCCAACAACTTTCGTTGCCGTTGTCGAGAGGATTTGGTTCGTCAGCAACACAGCACAGCTTGCCGACCCAATGGTGAGTGAGGCGACGGCATCTTTAATGCTTTTTCGCGTCAGTCTTGAATCCTGGTTGAGCGCGTCAATCGTCGTTTCAACCAATTGTCTACCACCCTCGGAGCCGACGATCAATGCGGCCTCGATTTGGTTTAATTCAATCATATTGGCGGCCTGTAGGATTCCATTGAGAATTCCCAGGCAGGCGTTCGAAACATCGTAAATCAAACAGTCGGGTTCCAGTCCTAATTGGTGGTGCACCGTGCACGCAGTGGCTGGTTCCAAGAAATCTCGGCATACCGATGCATGAATGAGCAATCCTATTTTTTTGGAGTCGAATCCGGCACCTTGGATTGCGTTCAGGCAGCTTTGAACGCTGACATTGCTCGGGCGCGTACCGCGAGGCCAGAATCCTCTTTCGACGATTCCCGTCATCAGTTGCAAGCGGCCAAGCGGCAATTTTAAACGTTCGTAAACAGGGTTCAGGCGTTGTTCGACGTCGTCAGAGGACCATTTTTCCTGTGGCAAGACGCCGCCGAGGGCTTCAATAAAGACATTTTTGTAGAGCATATGACTAGAGAAAGACCGCAAAAGTTGTTTTGAAATTAAGTGTATTCGTTTGCAAAAAAAATCTGCTATCACTTCTAGCACAAGGTCTTGTGCTAGCAGTGTTTTTTGGGCTGAATTGTAGTGGCGGCGAACAAAATCGCTTCCAAGTTGCTAAATTCGCGTCATCTGATTTCAACCGTTGAAATCGGAATGGAGAACAATATTTTTGGGGGAACGTCGGACGTTTTGGGATGAGCGGCCACATTGATCGAGTCTGAGACCAAACAGGACAAAAGCCACTTCCGGCAAGACGCTTATCGGTTTCAAAATATTTCGGTCCGATCACTGACGATCGTATTGAACTATAGTTGTACTTGCACTGTGACGATCGCCTTATCGCGCACCAACATTTTCCAAAAAAGCAATTGTAACCGTCGCAACGATTTGCGGCGAGTAACACAGAGCAAGGAGAATCTGGAAATGCTGAGCAAGCCACTGATTGGATTGAACGCTGACTACAAGGCCACTAAGGGAAACCAACCTGCTTTTTCAGTAGTCACAGCGGGCTATTATGACAACATCATTCGAGCCGGGGGGATTCCGGTCATTGTGCCACCGTTGGCGAACGAAGACGATATCAACGCCATTCTAGACAAACTCGATGGTTTCTTGTTGGTTGGTGGGGCTGATTTGGATCCGCAACGTGATGGATTCATGTTGCATCCGGCTGTGCGACCGATGGAAACTCGCCGAGAGTCATTTGATCGCATGTTGTGCCGTTTGATTTGTGAGCGACGCATTCCTGTTTTCGGAATTGGGGTTGGGTTGCAATTGCTCAATATCACGTTGGGTGGAAACTTGTTTTTGCATATCCCAGAGGACTTGCCAGACGCCCTTCCCCACAAAGACCCTCAAGATCCTGGTCATCGACATGGACTTGTGATTGCGATAGGGTCGATTATGGAACGCGTTTATGGCGACGGCGAGATTCGCGTCAGCAGTAGGCATCATATGGCGATCGACGAATTGGCTCCTGGTTTCCGTGTCACTGCCAAATGTGCGGATGGTGTGATCGAAGCGATCGAAAGCACGAGTCAAGATTGGTTTGCAATGGGCACGCAGTTTCACCCAGAAAACGAAGCAGCGTCGGCTTTGGACGCTCGCATCTTCGAAGAGTTTCTCGATGCGATCCGAGAAACTGCACCCATTGCATTGCGAGTTGCTGCCTAAGGCAAATGCTGAAAAACGCCTAGACGAATGCGAGTGGGTTTTCGACGACAAAAAGGAAGACACTCGCTTGCTAGGATTTTGCAACACGGATCAAAACCCGAAGCATCAGCGACGGCTTGAGGCCTTGCTTTCGTTTCGGGTTTTGTGCCGCGGCGAAATCACTTGAACCAACAATTGCAAATTCCTATCACACTTAGAGGTTGTCTTGTTCTGGCCAGCTACCGACGAGTGTAATAACCGAGAAAAACGCGAATCGATAGGTTGGCTGCTTAACATGGGTGTCCGTGCACAGCCAATTCTTGTTTGCAAAGGGGAACGTGGACCTCTCAAGCTCAAATGGAGGGCAATACCTTTGTTTCGCTTTAGATACTGCTAGGAAATAGATTCATGCCGATTCACCTTTCGAAATGGTCGCAGCACGATTGGACGCGCGAGAGAATTGATCGATTCTTTTCGCGCCAAAACTTTCGGTTGGTCGCCGGATTGCATCTATCATATAACGCAGCGCAATTGAATGGCGCGCTCAGTGTCGTGCAAGGCCGTGGGAAGTTTTTGAGAGTTAAACATGTCGAGCATATCGTCTGTGAGTTGGAGCCTTCCATTCAAGCGGCGTGTTTAGAAACGCTCTTCACGGAGGAGCCCGACCTACACCGATTGAAGAGTCTGGGAAATGACTTGGTCGATCCCCAAACTGCTGCCATCGAACAATTGTTGCGGACTGCCGGAAAATATGTTGATCGTGTGTTGTGTGTCGCACTTGATAATCGCGGTATTTGGCATCGCGATTTCGACGGAAAACAAATCTTTAGTACGATTTATCGCGCTCAGTCACTTGCGGAGCGGACGGGTGCCAATATCGTAGACGGAATCCGCGAACGCGATCTTGCCGCTGGAGGCAACGGAGAATTCCTGGATGCGCTCCCAGCGTGGTTGGCATATGGGAATCGTTCGAGTCAGAATCCGGATGTATCAACGGTCTTGATCAGCTGTGAAGACAATCTGCACGTCTATTTTTTGCCGGCCACAGACGGCCTGGATGAAACGATTCCCGAGATTCGAGGCTGGCGATTTTCTGAAACGATGGCCCTGGATGTGATCCAATGCGTCGAACGCGTCGTTGGGGAAGCTCAGGCTGAACCTGACATTTGTATCGTTGGCAGTAATGCCTCAATTGCCGAGTGTCTTCGCAGCCGTTTTCAAAAAGGTAAGTTAAGCACTACG
>JAHEAM010000344.1:0-944 GCA_024642765.1 Planctomycetaceae bacterium | reverse complement strand
CTACGGAAATCGCCATGGATACGATTGCATCCGCGGCAAATGGAGCAGTTTTGGCTTCATTGATGGGGGCAATGTTTGTCGATCAAATGCCAGGCAACGTACCTACATTGACGGGGGCTGCCAGTCAGAGAATTTTGGGGCGTGTTACACCTGGAAAACCAATGGCTTGGCGCAACTTGTTAATCAATATGAATGATGGTGATAGTCCGATCATGAAATTGCGCGACGCAGTTTAATAACCGACAGCGTAACGAATTAAATAGGCAGCAATTAGCTCAACACTTTTTACCTCAATTTCGACCAGGATCCCTGGATCTCTGAGCCAAATGGCTCGATGGGTCTGGGCAGATTATGCACAGCGCAGCTTGCCTGTCATGAATAGCGTTTACTAGACAAATCGTTTACCACGCAATGCGCTGCCGAGTTGTTTGAGAATGCCGGGCGTCGATTCGAGAGGAGGGTGGGATGTGCGGGCCACCCCCGACGGCGGGCGAGTAGGTAGGGGCTTTTCGGCCCGCACACAACTATAGACCGACGCAACGTCTATGCCATTCCAATAAAAATGCGCTTTTGCAACCGCTTGTAAAAAATCGTTGTCAAAGAAACAGTTTTTTGCAACGCGAATCCAAGTCAATACTGAATTGAGACAAGTATTATCATTTTGAGATTGTTAGCAAAATGCCTTTTGCCCAAAAATAACGCTCAAAAGTTTGCTAGACGACCAAGTGGCAGATTTGACTCGCTTTTTTTGGCTTACCGAACAAATCTCGCTATGCGAGGTAGGTTTGCAACGAAAGATGAAGCATGGCGTTTGGGTCAACTGAATTCGCCATGACTAGACCCGAAACCAAGCCGATCACTAGACAAGCAATCATAATCACAGCTGGAAGGATCAACGATCGGCCGGTCGAAATGCCAAAAAAAATTGCATAAACGCCCAAAGT
>JAHEAM010000343.1 GCA_024642765.1 Planctomycetaceae bacterium | reverse complement strand
TAGGCACCTTCTTTGAAGTAGCGTTTGTTAGAGTCGTGTGAACAAGTTGGAGAGTCTGGAGTAATAGATACAGATTGAAAGAGTTTTGCCTCTTTTATCGAATGCTGTTCTGTTTTGAGGGTTTTCCTTGGTCTGCACGAAGCCAACGAGATTGGAAGCTCTAAGGTTGAACTCATTTTCAGATTCGCATTCGTTTTCGATGACTTGCTGAAGACAAGCTGGTTTTTTTAAGACATTGCGATTCAACAATAGTCGCGTGAATGGTTCCCAAAGGTTTTAGGTCGAGGGAATCCTGCGATTGTTGCCTAGTTGGTTGCTGATTGCTTCGTAGTGAACGCAATGGCATGCATGTAATTTTAGTCGTTCAATTTGTTGGCTCGATTTGCTATCTCAAAACGAGATGCGGGCCAAATCGATGTTTCTTTTGCCTTACATCTTGTTTGCGCGTGAGAACGTCATGGAATCTGTTGGTCTATTCGAATAGCGTTCGCTGTTTTTTGCGATTCTGGCTCGTTCGGATGTTCATTCCTTCTATTAGCTTGAATTCTTCTGTCGTAAGACAATTCCTTTCTGGTGATGCATGGCAAAAAAAAGATTTCGTCCACGAGGTTCCGGTTCCGGCGGTGGAAATAATGGTGGTGGGAGCGGAAATTCGGGACAGGGGTCGCAAGGACAAGGTTCCCAGGGGCAGGGCTCACAGGGACGACGTCCGAGCTCAACAGGTGGTGGCGGTGGTGGCGGAGGCGGAGGTGGCGGAAATCGAGGCGGGCAACGCCGACGGCCTTCATCTGCTGACCCGAGTCGCAACGGAAATGGACAACCACGTCGCCGATCGAGTTACGACCGTCCCGCTGGCGAAGAAGAATTTAATGACAACGAAGAAGTCGTGCTAACCGAGGGTGTTGGGCTGCTTGAGATGCACCCCAACGGTTATGGCTTCATGCGAAGCCCCAGCAATAACTACTCGCGGGAACGCACCGACCCGTTTGTGCCAGGTACGATGATCGAAAAATTTGGCCTACGACCGGGCGTGATGTTGCGTGGAATGATTCAGCCAGGACGGCGGCAACAAGGTCCTCGGTTGCGAGAGATTTTGGATGTTGATGGAGTGGCACCAGATGAATATGCAAACGTCAAGAATTTTGACCAATTGACCGCTGTTAATCCGGACTATTGGTACAAGCTAGAGACGGGCCCAACACCAGTTACGACTCGCGTGATGGATCTGCTTACTCCATTGGGCAAAGGCCAACGGGCGTTGATTGTTGCGCCGCCGCGAAGCGGCAAAACGATAATGTTGCAGCACATCAGTCACGGGGTTTCCGAAAACCACCCCAATACGAAGCTGATTGTCTTGCTGATTGACGAACGCCCCGAAGAGGTCACAGATATGCGCCGCAATATCAACGGCGAAGTCGTGGCCAGTAGTTTGGACGAAGATGTTGAAAGTCACGTTCGACTTTCGCAACTGATTATCGAACGCTGCAAGCGCCTCGCCGAAATGGGCCAAGACGTCTTTTTGCTTTTGGATTCGATCACTCGCTTGGCACGAGCGTTTAACAAGTGGGTTGGCAACACAGGTCGAACCATGACCGGTGGTGTCGATATCAAGGCGATGGATATTCCTAAAAAATTATTTGCCACTGCTCGCTCATTTGAAGAAGGCGGTTCATTGACAATCGTCGGGACGGCCTTGATCGATACTGGCAGCCGGATGGATGATTTGATCTTCCAGGAGTTCAAGGGAACCGGCAATATGGAGCTTGTTCTTGACCGCAAGTTGGCGGATCGACGTGTTTGGCCAGCTATCGACATCTCACAGTCGGGAACTCGACGCGAAGAACTTTTGCTGAACCCCGATACTCTGCATGCCGTAACTATGTTGCGACGTACACTGACTTCGATGCACCATGTCGAGGCCATGGAGCAGTTGATCAAACAACTAGGTCGATTCAAAACAAACGAAGAGTTCATCAAATTAATCAGCGGCAAAATGGCCAACGATTAGTTGCAACTCAATCATTCATTGGCAGCAATGCAGCGAATGAAATGCAATTTGTGAAATTGCATTGTTGTTGAATTGGTTCGTTATTTGGCTGGTTAGGATATCACGGCTTGTCGGTTCTCGCGCTCATGCACCATCGATCAGAATCATTGTCTGTCAGCGACCGAGTGCCTCTGGATTTTTGGACCTAAGTCGCTTGTGATTTTTTTGATTTTAGTCGGCCTCGTTTTGCTGTTCCTTAATAGACCAAGAACCATTTGACCGTCGAATTCTTTTTTGACGTGCACTCAAGAACTTACCGACATGACACTTTTGCGAGCCAGCATTGTGTATCGAGTGGAATTGTAATCGCGAAGGCGTTAACATATTCGTGTTTCCCGGGCTCAGCCGTTCGTTTGAAATGATGATTGGCGCTCGCTACGGATGCCTATTCAATACCCTCGGTTCCTTGTCGAAAAGTGCAAACAATGATGGTTTCAGATTTCAACGAGTATGACGTTTCCTTTCGTTGCTTCGCGGGGTGCGAGGGTCGCCATTCGATTTTTGAAGTTATCTATACGTGCCCGAAATGCGGTGGATTACTTGAGGTCCACCACGAATTGGAACCATTGAAACGAAACAATGCCTACCAATGGCAAAAGTTGTTTGATAGCCGTGCAAGCACGAGCGCGTGGCCCTTTGGAAGTGGTGTTTGGGGGTTGCGCGAATGGGTTCTGCCAAACGTGGCCGACGAAAACATCGTCAGCATGTTCGAGGGAAATACTAACTTGTTTTGGGCTGATCGACTTGGGAAGCAATTGGGGGTGCCCGATTTATGGATCAAACTGTGTGGTAATAGCCATACTGGTAGCTTCAAAGACTTGGGGATGACGGCACTTGTTAGCGTGGTCAAGCAAATAATGTCACAAGGTAGCACCGTGAAAGCTGTGGCCTGTGCGAGCACGGGTGATACCAGCGCTGCGCTCGCTGCCTATGCAGCGTATGCTGGGATTCCAGCGATTATTTTTTTGCCGGCAGGCAAGGTTAGCACAGCGCAGTTGATACAGCCTGTCGCCAACGGAGCGCATGTTTTGGCTCTCGACACGGATTTCGATGGCTGCATGGAAATCGTTCAAGAAGTGACACAGGATCAAAGTATCTATCTTGCAAACTCAATGAACAGTTTGCGGATCGAAGGACAAAAGACTGTTGCGATCGAAATCGTCCGGCAATTTGATTGGGAAGTTCCGGACTGGATCATTATTCCAGTTGGAAACTTAGGGAACATCAGCGCACTTCACAAGGGATTTCAGATGATGATCGACCTAGGGTTGATCCGAAAAATGCCACACTTGGTCGCCGCTCAAGCTGCGTCCGCTGATCCTTTCTTTCGCTCGTTTCAAAAATCGTTTAAAGAGAAAGTTTCAGTTTCTGCACAGGAGACGCTTGCCAACGCAATTCGGATTGGCAACCCTGTGAGTTATCCCAAAGCTGTGAAGGCAATTGAGGCTACAGGCGGCTTGGTCGAACAAGCCACGGAATCGGAGCTCGCAAATGCAGCTGCTCATGCCGACCTGACCGGAATGTTTACCTGCCCGCACACGGGTGTCGCGCTTGCTGTTCTTAAGAAACTCGTTGATCGTGGTGTGATCGGTCCTCGTGACCGAACAGTAGTTATCAGTACGGCGCATGGATTGAAGTTTTCAGATTTCAAGGTCGGTTATCACGAAGGCACGCTTTCGGGAGTCAAAAGCACTCACAAGAACCCACCTGTCTATGTCGATGCCAACGCCAAGAAAGTCAAAGAAGTAATCCGCGAACGCTTGGGGCTTTAGCAAAGGATTTCACTTATGCGGCTCGACGTAGTTCGACTGGGCTCTCTTGCTTTCGATACTTGATACCGAGTTCTGCCTCGACGATATCCAAGACCTCGCGGTCATTCCAGTAGTTAAGATGCCCGCGCATTCCGACAGGATAATTAACGTACTTTGCTAGAAAGTTTTTGTGTTCGACGCAAAAGTCAATTCGCGTCCCTACAAAATCGTCTCTGCGAAAAATGTTTATCCATTTGTCAAGTCTGCCATGGAGTGGGTTCCAAAACTCATCGTCGAGAGATGGATATAAATGCTGAAAATAGTGTTGGTAGAGATGCGTGAAAGGTGACCCCATCGTTATCAATCGCACCCGAGAAAATGACGAATTGAGCCAAGACAATTCTGGGTCGTTCAATGCTTCAATTGCAATCATGGTTCCTTGGCTATGACTGATAATTGTCAAATTCGGACGTGATTCGAGTTCATCGCGAAAGAATGCAAGCGTTTTCTTGATCCGTAAATGAACTGCATCCCTTCGCGCGAAATACAGACTGCCCGATTCCAATGTCGCCTCAGTAATGTCGAACTCATCGTCATCGATTGCGTCGGCAACCCGCGTCGCGCGAAAGAAAAAATGATTGATAACGTCCAGAATAATGTCCAACGCTGGTCGTAAGTGGGGGAAGAGCATGAAAACCACCAAACCCAACGGAGCCATAGCCATTGCTGAATACTTATTGGCCTCCGCGAGCGATTTTCCGCCCCAGATATCTTCATATCTTTCGCCGCTGAACTGCATGATTCCAATGATGGCGACCATCGAGACACCCATCAAAGTCGAAATCGCCGCCGCGAATTGAAGGGCCT